>JAOZMU010000165.1 GCA_029934165.1 Bacteroidales bacterium | reverse complement strand
TTTTTTGTGAAAAAGTGTCAAGTTTTTTTTTGCTATATGAAACATGCCGAAAATTGCGACATTTTCCAACGTAATTTTATATCTTGCTATAAACATATTAACATAAAATAAACTATATTATGGAAAATACCGAATTGATAATCAAAATTTTACAGGAGTCTGAAACTCCGTTACGTGCCGGCGAAATTGCCGAAAAAGCTGGACTCGACAAAAAGGAAATTGACAAAGCTATAAAAAAGCTCAAAAAAGACGAATTGATTATTTCGCCTAAAAGATGTTTTTATGATGTAGGGAAATAAATGCCTGAGTATTTTTTCGTCTGTTTTTTATAGAAATTATTAATAAATAAGTATTAAATAGTAATTAAAACACAACCAAATGACACTGAGACTATTATTAGTTTTGTTTTTTCTTAACTCTTCGATTTTATTTGCCCAAACAGATGCTTACAAAGCCGAGAATAATGGATATTTTGCCGGACTGAGCAAAGCAAAACAACGATTAATTTTAACCGATAACTTTGCGTCGCAGATATTTTTATTGGAAGACGGAGAACTTGTATCTATTTGTGAGTCTGCTGGTTGTGGACGCTATTTTGAGGTTTCACCAGATGGCTCGAAAATTGGATACAAACTTATTAAAGATGATGGACAACAATATCCAGCTATTTTGGACATCGACTCAAGAAAAACCACCGTACTATCTGAGAGTCATACGCTTTGTGGGCAAATTAGTTTTTCGGATAACAATCTCATTGCGTATAGTAGCGATGAAAAAATAATTGTTCAGAACACAATTACTAAAGATATTTCGGAAATTAAAATTAATACTTATTCTAATTTAACTCCAATATCGCCAGATGGAAATTGGGTTGCATACAATAATAATAGAGACCAAATTTTTGTAATAAATATTAACACTAAAAATGTATTGCAAATAACTGATAACAAAGGTGGTTACGTTTATCCAAAGTGGTCGCCAGATTCAAAGAAAATTTTATTCTCCTCGTTGGGAGGAAACCTTTATGTTTACGATTTCGGGCTTGATAAAACTTATTCCATCGGACGTGGTGGAGCTGCCAAATGGCGCGGAGATTCGCAATGCGTTTTATTTCAACGTACTAAAGCTAATGATTTTAAATTTGAAGGTTCAGAATTATTTTTGGCTACCTACGATGCACAGAAA
This sequence comes from Bacteroidales bacterium, assembly GCA_029934165.1. Lineage (GTDB taxonomy): Bacteria > Bacteroidota > Bacteroidia > Bacteroidales > JAOZMU01 > JAOZMU01. The sequence continues at coordinate 5,958 of JAOZMU010000165.1, read as the reverse complement.
ATATGGCAATTGACAAATACGACAGACACGCACGAAATGAATCCTATTTTCCTGAATAACAATAAAATAGCATATAATACTTATAATAAAAAAACTATTCAAACAGCCGATTTAACCTCAAAAAGCTACGAATTAGAAAACTCTGAGACAATATATATTGACAACGGTAAAACAAATGTCAGGTATTACGCGTTACGTAATTCGCGGCAGGATAGCACGTATATATACGACATACCGTATGTTCATCAGGTTTACGATACGCCAAATAACTTTGATGGAAGTGGTGCTTGTGCCCCCGCAACTAGTATTATGGCGATTGCTTACTACAATAAATTACCTAAGTGGAAAACAACCGTTTCTCTGCCTTATGAGCATATAAGCGATTATGGTAATTATGTTGCCGATAAGTATCATTATAATGAGAATTTTTACGATGATTACGCATCTGCCTATGGTACAGACTCTTGGGGTGGATACGGATTTATGTGGTCGGGGAGCTATTCGCCAAACTCACGAATGAGTCAATATATTAGTAATCACGATATTAGCTCAAATCAACTTTGGACTTCATCTTGTACTTACGATTACACAGTGAATGAAATAAATTTGGGCTATCCGCATGCAATATGTACTTGGATAACAAATTCTGGGCATTTAAAACTTGTTCGTGGGTATATTCACAATCAACATACGCTTATTTTTAATGACCCTTTTGGAGATAAAAATACGCCCGGATACCCAAGTTATGACGGAATTAACGCCAAATACGATTGGCCAGGATACAACAATGGTTATCAAAATCTTGACCCAACAGGCTCGCATGGCGGTATTGCGTGGACTGTAAAAACTCGTGGCGAACATGCTGAATATCAAGATACTTTGATTGAGGATTACTATTTCAATCATGGATTCGAAATGTTCAATGAACCGCCTGCTCATCAGCAATGGTTTAGAGACCAGAATGTTGGACACGAAAATCATTGCTGGTGGACAAACTCAATGGCTACTAGTGCCGATGTTTGTTTTGTGCGTTGGCGACCAAATATATCGACAGCAGGCAATTACACAATTTATGCCTATGTGCCGGAAGTTGTTTCTGAGGCTGAAAATGTGATTTACAAGGTTTTTCACGGAAATGGTACTGATGAGGTTATCATTGACCAGTCTGATTTTAGTGCAGAGTGGGTTGAACTTGGCACGTATTTTTTAAACTCAGGTACTGATAATTACGTTTATTTGGGTGATAGCACAGGAATTTCTGGTCAAAAAATTGCTTTTGATGCTGTAATGTTCTCACGCTCTGCCATATCTGCTGGAATACCAAGCTCGCAGAATAATCATAATTTACGTATTTATCCTAATCCAACTAAAGATATTATTAACATTGAACTTCCTTGTAAGACTAACGAGAATGTAAATTTTGAGTTTTGGGATATTACCGGGAAATTGGTTTATTCTGTGAGTAAGCAAATTTCCGTAGGTAAAACTACGATAAATATTGAAAATATTAATGGCACAGGAACGTTTATTATAAAAATAATTACTAAAAACGATACTTGGGTGTCTAAAATTATCAAGCAATAATATTTGAATCATAGAAAATTAACCGCAGAATGAAAAACTACGTAGAAAAATTGAATCAGCAGCACGAAGCAATTCGACAAACTATTCTTGAACTTTCTGTACCGCAAAACAGTCAGAAAAAACCCAAAATGATATTTCAGCATCTCAGAGAATTGGTTTTAGCACACATTCTCACTGAGGACGAAGAGCTGTATAAAGTACTCAATGAAAGAGCAATAAGTGATAATCGTACAAAGCGAATTTTAGATGCCTTCTCGAAAGATTGGGCTGAAATTTCGGATTTCTCGAAGTATTATTTTTCTACTTATGAGGCAAATGTGAGTGGCGAAAATTTCATTTCAGATACTGCAAAGTATATGGTTAGCATGAAACATAGAATGATGCGCGAGGAAGTGGCATTGTTTGCAGAATATGAACGCATTATGTCGCTAAAGAATAAAAAATAAAACCGTCAAAAAAATGTTTTTGTTATGAATACTGTTATCCTTTCATCGGCATATTTTCCACCAGTTCAGTACTTTACGAAATTGGTATGTTACGAAAATATACAAATTGATTTGTTCGAGCATTACATAAAACAGAGTTATCGAAATCGTGCGCTAATATCTGGAGCTAATGCTTTGCTTACACTTTCGGTACCGATTGCTAAGGGCAAAGCATCGAAATATTGCACTAAAGATATGCGTATTTCGTATGATACAAATTGGCAAGTACAGCACTGGCGTTCAATAGTTTCTGCGTATAAAGCATCACCATTTTTCGATTATTATGCCGATGATTTGAAACCTATTTTTGAGAAAAAACATATTTTTTTAGTCGATTTGAACGAAGCGGCAATGAATTTTGTTCTGGAAAATCTGCAACTCAACATTCAAATCAAATTTCCAGATAGCTACGTAAAAGATACACTGGATTGCGATGATTGGCGAGTGGGAATTAACCCCAAAAAGCGGTTACAAAAAACGGATAAAAAATTTATGCCAATACGATATTTGCAGGTATTTATCGAAAGACATAGTTTTTTGCCCAATTTAAGTATTCTCGATTTGTTATTTAACGAAGGCAGTAATACTATTTCGGTTATAAAACAATCGTGCATTTCCACGTAAAGAGTTCTGTGAAAAAACCGCGCTGCGTAATTTATACGTAGCGCGGTTTTTTGTTTATACTAAATTAGGTTTAATAATTTACTTTTCAGATTGCAAAAAAAACTTATTTTCAAGCGTTAGCCAATTCGTAATTCACGATATTATTTTGTGAGTTGATTTTTTATGATATTTATCATGCAAATTTACAATTATGGACATTACATTTGCGCGAAATATTAAGTAATGTTTAAGACATAATTTATTATACAACATATTAGCTAATTAAGGTCTAAGACCTATTTTTTTATGACGCGTCTAAGCTGTGAATTAGCAACTTATGTTAATAAAAAGCGTAAGAATTTTTGTATGAGTACTTATTAGCAACTTACGTTAATAAAAAGCGAAAAAACTTTTGTAAGAATATTTATTTAACCTGAAATCATATAAATCAACTAACTATGGAAAACAAAAGTAACGATTTTAATATCAGTTTCTTTAAACCAACAACCAAGCTTGCAAAAATTAATAGAAATCTAAGCTTTAAATTGCTGACAATATGGGCTTTAGCAATATTTGGGTTTCATTTTTTTATGCGCGTAATTGAAAAACCAACACCAGAGCCAGCATATATAAGCTACCAAAACGTGTGGGAAAATATTAAGAATGGTGATGCAACAACTCCGCAAAAGCAAGAGTATATAAAATCTACTCTGATGGTTCTTGGCAAACTGATTATCAAGGCAGAAGACAAAGCAATTTTGGACAAATCCTTAGGTTCTGTATTCACAAGTCTGTTAGCAAACGAAAAAAAAGAAGGTTTTACAAAAAAAATTGCTGAGTTTAATTCTTTAAAAGGCAAAATTAAAACTCTTGCCGATAAGAAATATGTAGCTCTTCGAGACGAAATTACAAAGGAATGTGCTACAACTCTTGGTGTTAAAACTTTTTCGTTGGAAGCAAAAATAATTCCTTTTGAGCTAACTTCCGAAAACTTGACTATTACCAAAGATGTTCATAATGAGAACGTTGAAGCTGTTATGGCAAAGTATTTAATTCATAATCAATCGTTTTTGACTGATATGCAATTCTTAGGCTATCCTTTCCATTATTTTTATACTTCCGTATTTTTATTAGTTCTTTTTATTGGTCTTTGCTGGATTTACTGTTATAGAATTGACAAAATCTACCACAAATTAGGATTAGAAAACTAATGAAGTCAGTATTTTTCTTAAAAAACAACTAAAAATAGATAATAATGAAAAAAATATTATTAACAAGTTTATTACTTTCACCCGCAATGGTTTTTGCCAACTCTGCCAGTCAGTTAGCAGGAAGTTTTAAACTAGGACCAGCAATTATTCTTATTACAATATTAGTTTTATTTGTAATGATTGGCGTGGTTTTTAGAGCAAAAAATACAACAGAATTTTATGCCGCCGGACGTGGAATTTCCAGAGTTGGTTCGGGTATGGCAATTGCCTCAAACTGGATGAGTGCCGCCTCGTTTTTAGGAATGGCAGCATTGATGTACGGCTACGGCTATCATGGTTTAGCCTACGTAATTGGCTGGACAGGTGGCTATGTCTTGCTATTGATTTTAATGGCTGGGCAAATTAGAAAGTACGGTAAATATACTGCTGCCGATTTTATTGGTGATAGATTTTACTCAAAACACTTACGAGTAATTGGTGCTGTTGTAGCAATTCTAATTTCGATTGCTTATTGTGTCGGTCAATTTGGAGGAATTGGTCTATTATTCAAATGGGTTTTAGGAATTGATTACGTTTATGCCGTATTAATTGGCGGTACAGTAGTTTTATCTTACACACTAATTTCTGGTATGTTAGGTGTTACCAAAAACATGCAGATTCAATACGTAATTATCATCATTTCGTTTTTAATTCCGTTATTTATTTTAACGTATAAATTCGATTATTTCTGGTTACTACCACAAATTGGCTACGGAGCATTAGTAACAGATATTGTTACAGGTATTCCGACAAGCGAAATTGCCCAACTCGTAAATGTTTACGGACATCAATTTGCAATCGTGCCAAGCCCTGAATACGCAATGCCTTGGGACCCAGCAACGGGACAAACATTCTTCCAATTCATGGCAATCGCTTTCTCACTTATGATTGGAACAGCCGGTTTGCCTCACGTAATTCAACGTTTTTATGTTGTACCAAAAGCCAGAGATGCACGTTGGTCGGTTGTTTGGGGATTATTTTTTATCTGTATCCTTTATTGGAGCGCACCAGTTTATTCTGCTTTTGGCGAAATTTTATCCGCAAGCAAAGAAGTAGGAATGCTCTCAAAAGACGCAATTGTCGTTTATACCGCTCAACTCGGAAATGTAAATCCAATTGTTGTCGGTTTCCTTGCCGCTGGTGGTGTTTCCGCAGCGTTCTCTACCGTTTCTGGTTTACTGGATGCTGGCGCATCTGCTTTCTCGCACGATATTTACGTAAAGGTTTTACGCCCCGATAGTACGCCAAAACAACAATTAGCAATGGCTCGTATTGGTACTATTTTGATGGCATTTATCGTTTCATTAATCGCACTTCTTAAACTTGCTTTGATAGGTCAATTGGTTGCAATAGCCTTTTCTTTAGCAGGTTGCACAATTTTCCCGCTATTCTTATTAGGAATTTGGTGGAGTGGCTCAAACAGAGCAGGAGCAAAAGCCGGACTTATTGCCGGTGGTTCCGTCTCTTTGATAGCACTCGTATATTTTATCGCAAATAAGCAAGGTCTAAGTTTGCCCGGAAACGAGTTTATTTCATACTGGCTCGGAGCGTGGTATTTTGCTTGGTTTGGCGCACCATTAGCAATTTTTGTTAATATCGTAGTTTCTAAAATGACAAAAGAAACACCTATCGAAATTAAAAAATTCTTAGTAGAAAAAGTTCACAGTTAAACCATAATTGCTCGGTATTTTATTTATGAAAGTGTATAAAAACAGGCGACACTTTTCGCGTTGCAAATAATCTAAGTACTCATACAAAAAGTTCTTCCGCTTTTTATTAACATAAGTTGCTAATTCTCAGATAGAACGTTTCATAAAAAATACCAAATCAACCAAAACACTTCGCAAAATTAATTGTATATTAATTTTTGCGAAGTGTTTTGGTTTATATAAACCATCGTAAAAATAAAATAGTGTAGTATTTATTCGTAAAAATAAATTCACATTGAAAATAAATATTTATGTTTTTTTTGGGCGGCTACGGGCTTTCCGCTTGTAGTCGGTGTGCTGCCATGCGTTTTTGGCAAGCAGTTTAGC
>JAOZMU010000164.1 GCA_029934165.1 Bacteroidales bacterium | reverse complement strand
GTGAATTAACAACTTAGGTTAATAAAAAGCGTAAGAACTTTTGTAAGAGTACTCACTATATATATTGTGTACAATGTTTGGAGTATTTCGTGGAGGTTATAAAACATATTAGTAAATTACGTGTTATTAATTTTTTTAAATTATATTTACGCGGGAATTATTGGGGACATTTAAGAAAGGATAATTATGATAAAGGAGATAGTAAAAACTTATAATGAATTACTAGCATTTCCACCCTATGAATATCAAGCAAAAGTGGCTGAATTGTTGCTTTCTGGCAAAAATGTGATATTATCTGTTCCAACGGGAGCAGGAAAAACATGGGCTTCAATTATACCTTTTTTATTAGCCAAGCAAAACAATATTGAAAGTTTTCCGCAAAAAATGATTTATAGTTTGCCTTTGAGAACATTAGCAAACTCTATTCATCAAGATGTTAATGAGGTTTTAGATAAAAGCATTTTAAACAAAGGTTTAACTTCAATTCAAACAGGCGAATACAGCAACGACAAATATTTTAAAAAAGACATTGTTTTTTCAACTATTGACCAAACACTCAGTAATTTTCTTTCATTTCCGTTGCCTCTTTCAAAACGAGAGGCAAATATTAATGCAGGAGCAATAATCGGCAGTTATCTTGTTTTTGATGAATTTCATTTATTAGATCCAAGCCTTTCGATGGCAACAACTTTAGGAACATTGAGAATGCTTTCTAATATGACTCGATTTTGTATTATGACTGCAACAATGAGCGATGAATTTATTAATTTCTTGCAAAATGAAAGTGGACTTGAAAATATTGAAATTGTAACTTTAAAAGATTTCCCAAATGATGTTCCAAAGATTAATTCATTAATAGCTCCGAAAAACACGATTAAAAAGGAAGTAATAATTTCAGAGAATACTATTGATGCCGAGACAATTGTAAGTAATCACAAAAATAAAACAATTGTAATTTGTAATCGTGTTGAAACAGCCCAAAGTTTATTCATTGAAATTGAAAAAATCAAGAAAACAGAAACTGAAATATTTTGCATTCATGGACGCTTTTTTGACAAAGACCGTAAGGAAAAAGAAAAAAAAGTAAAAGAATATTTCAAAAAAGGCAGTAAAAAAAATGCAATATTAATATCTACGCAAGTTATTGAGGCAGGCATGGATATTTCATGCGAAGTTCTTCATACGCAAGTATCGCCTGTAAATTCATTTTTGCAAAGAGCTGGGCGTTGTGCCAGATACGCAAACGAAACAGGAAAAATATTTGTTTATGACATATTGACTCTTGATGAAAAGTTAAAATTAGATGATACACTTTCAGATGATGTTCTTGATAAAAAAGAGATTAAAAGCTTAAACAATAAATACTTGCCATACAATCCCGATTTGTGTAAAAGAACATTTGAAATATTAAAAACAACTCCATCTATTGATGAGGAAATTTCGGAAGAACTTGTAAACAAGATAATGTCTGGCGAAGAAAAAAATAATACAGCAGATATAAAAACACGTTTATTTAATCGACCAGAAATTAGAAAATCATGGACTGACTGCGAAAAGAGTAACTACCGAAACACAATTAGAGATATTCAAAATGTTGATTTAGTAATTATTAATGATGATATTAAAAATGATGTTACCTTACAACCTTATAGTTACGAAAGTATAGGACTTTACAAATGGACTTTTATTGGAAAATGGAAAAAGATTGTAAACGAAGATTATAATTCAGAAGAAGATGATTATCCTGTATCACGACTTGCTGAAAATAATATTTTTGATTTTGGAGAAGAGGAATATAAATTAGAACGAGTTGATTATGACAATATTATAGATAATCGATTTTATGTAAATTCAGACTTTTTTAGCTATGACAGTAAAATTGGTTTGAATTTTATTAAAATAGGAAAAGAAGTATCAGGTAAATCTATTCAAAATGATAAAACAGAAGATTTTAAACCTTTAAAATCAGATACTTTTATTGAACATAATATGGCAATGTTGAATTATTACAGAGATAATTTCAAACCTAAAATGAATTTCATTTTTAAGGAATTGCCTAAATTTATGCAAGTTGAAAATATTGATTTCAATAAATTAATTGAGATTATGCTTGTAATGCACGATTATGGTAAGTTGGACAAAAATTGGCAGATGCCTTTTAAAAAATATCAAAACCTAAAAACAGGAAAAGTAATAACAGAGGCATTGGCGCATAGCGATTTTAACAGAACAAATCCAGACGATGTGAAATTAAGTAAAGAAAGTGGAATGAATAAACGCCCAGAACATTCTGTAATTGGTGCTTTTGCTCTAAAATTACTTTTAGACGAAATGTTTGATTTTGAAGAGGAGCAGGTTGAAGATATTGTTTTTCCTTTATGCAATGCTATTGCAAAACATCATAATTCAACAACAACTCCTGAAAGTGTAAGTAAGTTTTTGATTTTAGATGAAGATTATCAGTCAATAAAAGAGATGCTAAACAGTATTAATGTGTCTTTAAACCCCAAAAAACAATTGCATAACAGGGCTATTATTGATATTACACTTACAGAACCCGATTTTCAGAAGCCTTTTGAATTTATACTATCAAGAATATTAAGGATTTGCGACCAACGAGCAACAGAAAACATAAAATAATTCCTATTGTATTTTGTCTTAGTGAATGTTTACGATAGTTTTGTAAAACTAAAAAGCAAGCAGTATGGAATTGATAAATTATGTTTTGTCTTTTAATTGAACCACATGCTTGTTTTTTAACAACTCCAACAATACGATGCAAACAAAGAAATTGACTTTTAATTGAACCACATGCTTGTTTTTTAGTTTCTTTAACAATGAAAATTACAGCATGGGTAAAATTGAAAAGCTGATACAATTACGAAATGACATTTTTGCTTGGGCAAAAATAGAATTGAAAGATACTGTCGTATGCAATACTGATGCGAATATGGAAATACTAATAAACATGAGAGGCTTAAAACATACTCTTAAAGGGAAAAGCTATAAAAAAATTGATTTGCTTGAAAAAAATGAAGCTACAATTATGTCTATAAAATATTTGAAATATTTTCTTGAAACGTCCAAATATATGGGATTTGAAGAAGATAAAAAACAAAGAGATAACATCTTGGGAGTTCATATTTTTGCTAGCATTTTTAGCTACAAAAATATGGAATATAATGTAAAAATATTAGTGAGAGAAACACAGAACAAAACCTTTTTCTATGACCAAGCACTGATACAAAAAAATAACCCGACCACCGGGCACTTGCGTGTATCCGGTTAGTAGGGTCGGGATTTATGGTATTGGGCACTTGCGTGTATCCAATTAATACTACAACAAAGATACAACAATAATTGATAAAATCCAAAAACAAATGAAAGAATTTAAAATACCTAAACAAACTGGAACTTATGCCGAAACACTTGAAGCTTATGGTTTGGCAAATTTATTATTTCAAATATTAGATGCAGTAGGAGTAAGGCGAAAAAATATTGCAATTTCAAGTGATGATAAATTCTACACAGTAACTCCTAAAACTGAAATAACAGATGAAATGATAAATAAGCTAAGTTATTTTCATGTCATAAAATTTATTGCAAGAAGAAACAAAGAAGGCAAACTTATTCTACCAGAGGGTCTAAAATATGATAATTCAGTTTTTCGCTATGATGAACAAAAAAAATTAAGAGAACAACGTAGAGATGAAATAAATGAAGTTTACAAGAAGTTTTCTGGTAAAGAAAAAGAACCGCAAAAAAGAAAGAAGCTAAAAGAAATTGAAGACAAATATAGTAGTGAGGGTGCTGCGAAAATAGATATTGAGTTTGATGTTTATAGTCAAGCAAGCACTCCAAATCAGCTCAGTGGATTTAAAAAGATTTATCATAATTTTTATTTAAATAAAGATAACTTCAAAATACTAATAAGCGATATTTTTAGGTATTATTCTGAAAATCAGGAATTAGAATATCCAAAATTAATAAAAAAGAAGGAGCTTAATAATTTCTCGAAAGATATAACAGCTACTCAACTCTATAACCCAAATCAGGGAAAAGGTCTTAATAAATCAAAAGCAAATGGATTAAATGGATTTAATTTTAAATTACCTTGGATTAGTGAAACGCTAAAAACATCTGGCGCAATTAATAGTATGATTTGCCAGTCTGTTAAAGTCGGTAGTAGTTATGATTTAAAGGTATTTGTACCAGAATTTAATGACATTCATCTATCGAAAAAAACTGAAATTATTGAAAGTTTCAAAAAGCTTTTGAAAGGGAAAGGAGATACTCCTATTAGAATAGATATTTTACATATTTTAATTTTAATGAAAAAATTACTCGAAAACTCCGAGAAAAATCAAGACTATTTCGGGAAAGCAAAAAATAGAATTAAAGGTTTGCATTCTGTTTACCAGAAAGATTTAGGACAAAATAAAGCGGTTTCAAATATTGCCTTTATACAAACACCCGATTTTGTTATCATTGATAATAAAGATGATGTTGATACATGGCTCGAAATTTTAGAAGAACAAATATCAATTGTTGGTGGTATAGAGGAATTGGGTAGCTCTGTGCAAGCTCTTTTAGCTTATCGGAATTTTATAAACGCTTCGCATCTTGAGAGCTTTTTTAAATTTTCTAACTGGTACGCTGCGTATCTGATGCAGTCATTAATTGATGAAAAATATTACATAAAACCATTTACACACGAAACATTAACTAAATTTTATGAACACATGGATAAAAAGGAAAATCTCAATTTAACGAAAATTATTGAAAACGAAGGTTTTCAGGCAGTAGCTGCTGCAATAAGAAGAAGTACAGTTAGTTTGCAATATACACCAAAAAACAAAAGAAATTTTGAGGTTAGGTATGGTGTCGCACAAACTTTGCAAAATAAGTCAAAAACAGCAAAAGACTTAGCAACTTATATCGGAGAATTTATAGCAACGTACAATGCTGAAACAGCGAGAAAGTCAGAACTTGCAAAAGGTTTTCGTAAACCTGTTAGGCAAAATGAATTAACTGATTTTTATTCATTATTAGATAATAATCCTGCGAAAACAGTCGGGGCATTGCTTGCTTCTTATGGATTTGCGCTATCTAAAAAAGAAGAAAAGGAAAACAAGAAACAAAATGGTGATAATGCTGAATAAATAACTGAATTGTAACTATCTAAAATATTTTAAAATGTCAAAAAAAATAGCATCAATATCAATAAGCGGAAGAATAACGCTTAATATGCACTCTCTCAATAATGAAGGAGGCGAAGGTAATCAAATTATGACACGTCAATTAACAATAATTGGTAATGACGGAGAAGAACACACCGTAAACGGTATCAGTGGAGATATGTTTAAACATATTCATGTTGAGCATCTTATTAACAAAGCAAAAGAAAATAAATTGCCATTATGTTCAAATTGCGAAATTGGAAATCCAAATAGATTGTCGAGTGGTGAAGATTTGGGAACTTCTTTTAAAGATGTAAAAGATTTAAAAGAAGTGAAAGATGATAAAATTGCTGATGCAATAATCGAAAATTGTATTATTGATGATACACACGGAGTTTTAATTACAGAATTAAGAGATGAAAATAGGAAGCAAAATAAAAATCACGCACGAAAATCGGTTGTGGAATTTGCTTGGACAGTTGGTATTCCTGAAAAAAATAATACAGAAACTTATATTCATACAAAAATAGTTTCTGATGCGGGTAATAAAGAAAAAGGAACATCAAGCAACGACGGACAAAACATTTTTCATCGTCCTGCAAATCATGGCATTTATGCTTTTATCTGTAATGTTGATGTTTACAGACTTTCGTATAACGATGTAACAAGGTCATATCCTGAAATTGATAACCGAAATGACAGATACAAAGCTCTTTTAAGTAGCTTGTTAAACACTTTTTTAAATCCTAAAGGAGCAATGACGAGTACACAAAAACCTCATATTACGGATTTTGAAGGAGTAGTTTCAATTTCGGCTAATTCAACACCTGCACCTACGGTAAGCCCTATAAATGAGAATTATAAAACTGAAATATTAACAGTTAAAGATAATTTAAACAAAATTGAAGGTGCTGAAATAATTGAAGTTAAGGAGTTTAATGGACTTGGAGAATTGTCAGGTATTTTTGAGGAATTAATAACAGCAGAACCTTATAAAATAAACTAATATGAAATTTTCAGCATTTTTTATGCCAACAAGCCTATTTTCGCTGAAAGACAGTAATTCTACAAATTCGGGGGCGAAGTCTTTATTTTTGCCCTCGCCTTATGCTGTAAAAATGGCAATACTAAATCAAGCGATTACGGCAGGAAATCAATTAGAATCGTTGTCAGCAAAAAAAAGCAAGGAGTTTGATTACATTAGCAAAACAAAAATATCATTTTCAATTTATGGAGGTTTTTGTGTTAATAATTCATTTATAAAAATCCAACGCCCTAAAAGGGAAGGTATTGGGTATCAATCAACGGTAAGTTTTAGGGAGTTTGTTCATATTTCAAACAAAATTGAACTAATCTTTGAGCCAGATTGTGAAGAAGCAAAGATTTTTTTGATGAAATATATTTACAAAATAAATTATTTTGGAAAGCGCGGTTCTTTTTTCCAATTTTTGAAATACCATGAAAATCCTAAAGAAAATAATGTTAAAGAATTTAATACAACAGAACTTTCGGCAGGTATTTTACAAGAGTATGATGATTTCCCAAAAAATGCAACATTTGAAAAAGTGAGCAATTATAGCCCAAAAACAATTAAAAGGGATAAAAATTTATTATTGATTCCTGTTGTTTCTGGAAATTCATCAAAGTCATATAGTTCGTATAGATTTTTGTAAAATACATTTCGTCTCTACGCGACTTTGCGTTTGTGATTAATTTCATTTCCCCGCATTCCGTTGCACTACATACGGGGCTACAAAGATGTAATCCCGATGGGACACGTTGATTTACAATAGGTTACGATTTTTGCAAAAGACGTTTTTCACATACAATTCCGTAGGAATGAAATATTTGTAGCCTTGTATGTAGCGTAGCGTAATGCAAGGTTATGTGTAGCGTAATGCAAGGTTATGTGTAGCATAACACAAGGACGTATGCAAGATTGCGTACAACAAAATACATTTCGTCTCTACGCGACTTTGCGTTTGTGGTGATTTTTTCCCCGCATTCCGTTGCACTACATACGGGGCTACAAAGATGTAATCCCGATGG
>JAOZMU010000163.1 GCA_029934165.1 Bacteroidales bacterium | reverse complement strand
AATCAGGCGTAAGCAAAATTATTAATTATTAATTATTAATTTTCCATTACTAAAAGTACTTATATGTTAATTTAATCTTCGTTCTAAGGCAAACTAAAATATTATAGCAATATGTCAGTAAAATATTTATTATCAATGATTTCCTGTTTATTTATCCTCTCTGTTCAAACTGTTGCACAAACCCAAACTCTGGCAGAAGCCGATGTCGAAACATATCAGTTGTATAAAAATAAAGAGTGGAAAAAACTCATAAAAATAGGAAAACAGGCAATAAAAAATGGCAATAATTCATTTTACATTTCAGTACGCATAGGTATTGCCTACTATGAGCAAGAGAAACACCGATTGTCAATACCTTATTTTTACGATGCTCTCGACTATCATGTTAACGATGCTTTGACGTGCGAATATATTTATTGGGCACACATTTTTTCTGGACAAGAAGCAGAAGCTCAACTATTTGCAAACAAAAACAGCCAGCATTTATCTCAAACAAAAATTGTAGCAACTTCAAAATTAATCGAAAATATTTCGTTTGAAGGCGGAATGACTTTAAATGCAGACCACAACGAGTTATTAGCAATAGTGGAGGACGAAGACGAAACTTTTAAGTCGTTTTCGCTTCATGATAATTATACGTACTACAGTTTGGGCATTGCGAGCCGAACAAAAAAGCGTTTTCGGTTTTATCAAAAATTCAGTTTTTTATACTTCAACAAAACATCTGTTATTCAACACTATACGCCAATACCTCCAGATAATTCGCCTCCAACGACACTGAAAACAACAAACAGAGATGATGCGATTTGGCAATTTGAATATATGCTTAATTCTACTATCGCGCTTGGAAAAGGCTGGCTATTATCGCCTACTTTTCACTACATAAAAAACGGTGGCAGCGCGACAATATTTACTGAGGAAATCTCAGATAATCCTTCGGCTTTGATTATTCGCGAGCAAAATACCGGCATAAATCTAAATAATTACGTGGGCTTTTTAGGACTCCGAAAATCTTTTTCGTTGGCGGATATTGAGATTTCTGGCTCTTATGCAAAGCTTAATAACCAAACTCTCATTCAGCCAAATTTATCGCTAACACTCTATCCATTAGGGAACTTAAACTTATATTATCACACAGAATTTTCATATCAAATTCCGAAGGGAATGCAAAACTCAACCACAGAATATTATTTAACAGATAGCAGATTTATTGCAAATAATAAAGTTGGTATCAAACTTTCAAAATTATGGTTAGAACTTTCGGCTACTTTTGGCGAATTTCAGAATTTTGTTGAATGGAGTGGTTCAGTGATTTACAATGACATAGACATAACAAAGCAAAAATATTCTGCAAATGTTATTGTACCAATCAAAAACGCTAAAATAAATTTCTATTTTCGCTACGCATATTCGGAACATGAGGGTATAGCAGAATCGTATAATAAAGATGTAAACACCTATAAAAAATACACTTACAATAATCATTCAATAATAGGAGGACTTAAATGGAGATTTTAAAAATAGCAGTTATTATTCTAATTTTTAGCATTTTTAGTAATGGCTCGTTTGCACAAACAGAACTTTCGGAGGCTTTTAGTCGCAGTTACACATCTGAGACAAACGGTAAATACACAGAAGCGATAGAAGAAATACGGAAGCATTATAACGAAGATTCGTATGAAATTAATATCCGTCTTGGCTGGTTGCACTATCAGGCTGGTTTATTCTCAGAATCGCTTACGTATTATCAGAAATCATTAACTATAATGCCATTCTCTGAGCAAGCAAAATTTGGTAGTATTTTACCGGCAGCAGCTCTCGGCAAATGGGATTATATAATAAATCAGTACAATAAAATATTAAGCATAAACCCCCATAACACAACTGCAAATTATCGGCTTGGGCTTATTTATTACGGAAAAAAGGACTTCCAAAAGTCGTTAGATTTATTCAAAAGAGTTGTCGATTTATATCCTTTTGATTACGATGCACTAATTATTCTTGCATGGACGCACTTCCAGCTGGGCAAAAACAGAGAAGCTAAAGTTTTGTTTAATAGGGTGTTACTTCTTTCTCCGACTGATGCTTCTGCACTGGAAGGACTTAAACAATTGTAAAAATAAAACTGCGGATAAAAATACTATCAAACGTATTTTTATCCGCAGCTACAAAATTTATACTCGCATTTCTTACTATTTCACCGGCTTAACCGTAAACCCTTTTTTACGTAATAATGCGATTATACCATCATCGCCACCCAAGTGAGCAGCTCCAACAGCATTGAATGTCGATTGAATTTTTATTTGTGCTGCAATGCGTTTTGCCATCACGATATTTCTATCATGCAGAAAAATATTATCGAAAATTTTATTTTCCGTTGTATCTTCTGTTAGCTCCATAATAAGCACCAAATTTTCTGAACGATAGGCTTTTATGAGATACTCAAGTGAATTTTGACTGTCATCAATATCCTTAACTTCGTCCATCAGCATCTTGCATTGTAGCTCCAGTGGCACACAATCTATTGCCTTGATTTGCTCTTCAAAATTTTCAATACCTATTACTTTTTTCTTGTCCTTGCGTGCTTTACTCAATAAATGCAAATCCATTGGCTCCGGCATATCAGATTTGATTGAGGCAATCAACAATTGTGATGCCACAAAAAAAGGTTTCATATTATTAAACAATCCAACGGGCGTGCCAAGTTTTTCCTTGAAAACATTGTTTAACAGCTTGTAATCATCACTGCCAAGTAGTTTTTCGAGGGTGTTATCATTGTCCATAAATGTTGCTCGAAGTGCAGCTAATGGATTAACTTCATCAAGAATTACCTCTAAGGCAAATGCCTCGCAAGCATCAAACTTGACAAGAACTTGCTCGCGAAAGTCGAAAACTCTTTTGTCTTGAATGTGGATTGTGCCAAATAAATACGAGTTTTGCTTCAATCCGTTTCCAGAAATTTCCCATAGCAACGAGCTGTGTACTGGGCTTTGCGCTAATACGTAAGGCACTAAAATTAAAATAGATAAGAGAAATAACAGGCTTTTTTTCATTTGTTTTTGTTTTATGTAGTTTATGCTATTTGTTATAAGTATCCTTACAAAAATTATTCCGCTTTTTATTAACGTAAGTAGCTAATTCACAGCTTAAAACGGTTCATAAAAAATAGGTTTTAAACCTTAGAACGAAGATTAAATTAAATTAACTTATACCATTATTTGCTGTTTATTGCTGATTTTCAGTCAAATAGTAAATCGTTGTCTAAATATTAAAAAGTGCGGAGCGCTTAATACGCTAAAATAGTTCTTTTATTATAGGTATTATTACTGATTTATAAAAACCAGCCTGCCAAAATTTGACAAGCTGGTTTTTATTTTAGCAACTCTCACAAAAATTTCTGCTATTTTTATAGCCAGCAAAAAATGTGTTACTTTTGTACATTTGGTAATTCCAAGCCATAACCTTTTTTCTTATCTTCGGCTTTCAATAAAATTGCAAATACCAAGGCGGTAATAGTCAGTCCAACAAAAATTAGCCAAGTACTTGAGTAGTCGTAAACGATATTTGCATCAGCAACCTTACGCAATTCTTGAAGTTTTTCCGCAATTGCTTCTTTTGAAAGTCCCTGAGCCACAAGTCCATCAGTCGTTGATTTGATACTCTCTGCAACTCCCGGATTAGTTTTATCAAGAGCATAACCAAGAAGAATCGGGATGCCGGATAGACCAATATTTTGGATATAAAAAATCAATGCGAAAGCAGAACCAAGTTGTTTTTCCGGAATAATTTTTGGTACCGATGGCCACATTGCCGAAGGAACAAGCGAAAATGCAATGCCGAGGAAAACAGCAGCTACAACGGCAACCGTTACGTCGGTTAACGAAGGAATGAAAAGAACTACGTGGACACCAATCAGCATTGCTGCACCAACCATCATAATAGTAGCACCTTTACCCATGCGGTCGTAAAGTGTTCCGAAAAGTGGAGTTAAAAACAACGTTCCGAACGGAAGAAGACTAGGAATATCGCCCGCCGTTTCTGGGTTTACGCCAAATTTATTAACCATAAGGTCGGGACCATATTTATAGAACGGAAAAACTGCCGAGTAGAAAAGCACACAAAGAATGGCAATGTACCACCAGCCACGATTTGTTATAATAAGTTTAATATCAGAGATTTTGAATGGTTCTTCCTCCTCGACATCTAATGCTTTTTCTTGTCTGTCAAGTTTCACATCCATCACGGTATAAATGAGGAAAAGAATTAAACCAATGAGAAGTCCTAATGCTCCAAGAAGAATTGGCATCGAAATTTGAAATTCGGCGGCAATTCGTGGAGCGAAAAATAAGGCAGCAAACGAGCCTAAACGTGCAGATGCCATTTCGAGCCCCATGGCTAAAGCTAACTCTTTGCCTTTGAACCATTTAACGATGATTTTGGATACTGTAATACCCGCCGTCTCAGCGCCAACACAGAAAATAGCAAAACCCGAAGCCGAAATAAATATCTGAGATTTAATACCAAAAATTTCTGCTGTCGGCTCCACGCCAACAAACGCATAATACTTGAGTGCTGCACCGCCAACCATGATGATTGCCGACATAACTGCCGTGAAGCGAACGCCCATTTTATCCAGAATAATACCACCGATAATAAGCATACCAGCAAAGACATTTAAGTAACCTTGCGCACCTGTTACGATTCCCCACTCGGTATTTGACCAACCATATTCGTTGGAACTTTGAATCATTGTTTTTAGCGGCGAGATAATTTCCATGAATAAATACGCCGTCAACATAGCCACCGAAATAAGAATCAAAACAAGCCATCTTGCTGTTTTCGATTCTCGTAGCGTAGCACTAATTTGCTCTGTCATTTTGTTAAGTTTTTGTTAATAATTATTAAGAACTAAGTTAATTATAGGTATAAATATTAATACAATATTAATTCTCGCAGCAAAAAATTTTAATTAGCTTTAACAATTTGCTAAAATAGGAGTTTTAATGATTATGTACCAAAACAAATTCATGTTATAAGGCATTTTTAGTTTCCTTGCGTACCAATAAGCACTACATACAATTTATTCTGAATTATATGTAGTTAAAATTCAGATTAATAGCTCTCGAAAAGTGTAATTTTTTAAAAAAACGCAAATTTTGGCACGATTTCAAGTTGTTCACAGACTAAAAACAAAAAATCACCTCTACATATTAATAAAATAATTTAGTAATTCACTTCGCATTGAATAAAGCGTCATACGTGTTTTTGCGGACAGAAACGACAATTTAATAACAATAAATATTTTTGGGCGGCTCGTGTGTTTTTCGCTTGTGGTTTCTTTCGGACGCTCGCCAAAAATTAGCCTGCCTAAGTTGGAAAAAAGCGAAAACGTATCCTATTAAAACAGTCGAAGACTGCGCAATCCCTGATGCAAAACGCTTTTGTAGCAAGCAATTCGACAAAACAGATAAATTTTCATGAACATACCCTGCAGTTAGCATTTATGCAAATAATTCTATATTTTTGCAGCCCAAAATAAAGGAGATGGGCAAAAGATAGAAAAAATAGCCCTTCTATTAAGATTTCGGATATTATTTCCATAAACAAAGCATTATGAGACAAGAAGTTGAGTTGGTTTTACCACCCAAACAAGCAAGCGATAGCGACAGCTATTTGCAATTGGCAGCAGAAAAACTTGGTGTTGAACCAGAGTTATTAGTCGGGTATAAAATTATTCGGCGTTCCATTGATGCACGCAGCCGAAACATAAAAATAAAACTTAAACTACTGGTATTCAGTGCAGACGATACACCTTTAGCCAGCATTCTGGCGTTTGAGTACAAACAAGTAACAAAAAAAGAACAAGTTGTTATCGTTGGCTCTGGTCCTGCGGGTTTGTTTGCCGCATTACAATTGATTGAGCTTGGTTTTTGCCCTATAATTGTCGAGCGCGGAAAAGACGTACGTTCTCGCCGCTACGATATTGCACGTATATCCAAAGACCACCTCATCGACGAAAATTCTAATTATTCTTTTGGCGAAGGTGGTGCAGGAACATTTTCGGACGGTAAATTATATACCCGGTCGAAAAAACGCGGAAGTATCGAAAAAATACTGCAAGTACTTCATTTTCATGGAGCTAACGATAGTATTTTGTACGATGCTCATCCTCACATTGGAACGAATAAATTACCTACCGTAATTCAAAACATCAGAAATACAATTCTCGACTCTGGTGGGGAAATTCGTTTTGAATCCAAAGTAGTTGATATTCAGATAGAAAACAATGTTGCTAGAGGCGTTGTTCTCGAAAACGGCGAAGAAATACACGCAAATGCCGTTGTACTTGCAACTGGACACTCGGCTCGCGATATATACGAATTATTGCACAATAAAGGTGTACGTATTGAGCCTAAATCGTTTGCCGTTGGTGTGCGATTGGAGCATCCGCAAGAGTTGATTGACTCAATTCAATATCATAGCAATGGACGCAATAAGTACCTTCCGCCAGCAAGTTATTCGCTTGTAGAACAGGTTGATGGAAGAGGAGTTTATTCATTTTGTATGTGTCCGGGCGGATATATTGTGCCGGCAGCAACCTCTCCAAACGAGATTGTTATTAACGGTATGTCGCCGGCAGAAAGAAATTCGCCATTTGCTAATTCTGGTTTTGTTGTCGAGGTGCAACCCGAGGATTTTTTGGAGTCCGAAGGTCCGTTGGCAGGAATAATGTTTCAGCAGCAACTCGAAAAAATGGCATTTACAAATGGCGGTGGCGGTCAGATGGCACCAGCGCAGCGTATGCACGATTTTGTAAATTGCAAGCTATCTCCTTCATTACCACCTGTTTCGTATCTACCTGGAGTTGTTTCATCGCCGGTTCATTTCTGGATGCCCGAGTTTATAACATCGCGCCTAAGAAAAGCGTTTAATGTTTTTGGTGAGCGTTTATTTGGCTTTTTGACAAACGAAGCTGTTGTTGTTGCTGTCGAATCGCGAACTTCTTCGCCAGTGCAAATTCCGCGTAACCCCGAAACTTTTGAGCATACGCAAGTTGCCGGCTTGTTTCCTTGCGGTGAAGGTGCTGGCTACGCTGGTGGCATTGTTTCATCGGCTATGGACGGAGAGCAGTGCGCTGTCTTGGTTGCTAATAAACTAAAAAACAATAAGTAACAGTGCTTTTTCATCTATTGCAGCCAAATTTGGTTATTAGCTAAGTAATGGAAAATTAATAATTAATAATTAATAATTTTGCTTACGCCTGATT
>JAOZMU010000162.1 GCA_029934165.1 Bacteroidales bacterium | reverse complement strand
ATATAAAAAATCAAACTTTATTTTTTTATAGTGTAAAGTTGATATGAAACATGCCAAAATTAGCCTATATTATCATGTAGTTCTTCATAATAAAATTGATAATTGAAATTCGCCATAAAGTAGCAGTTTTATACATATCGAAAAAGCACTAAAAACGCTAAACGCTTGCTACAAAGGCGTTTTGCGGCAGGGATTGTAGCGGTAGCTCGGTTTGTTGGCTTGTGATTTTTGGCGCGTTTTGGCGTGGCGACCGAAGGAAGCCCACGCGAAAACGCTTTTGCCAAAAACATAAGGCAGCACACCGACTACAAGCGGAAAGCCCTAAAGCCGCCCAAAAAAATCTGTTTGTTTTTATCCGTAAAAACACGTATTCTGTTTTTTTGAGCAAATAATGGTATAGGTTAATTTTATCTTCGTTCAAATGGTTAATTGAGTAAGTGAATTTTTAAAATGTTTTAATCACTGGTTATTTACTAATTTTTTCACATAAATTACCATAGTATTTTTTGTAAAACCAAATCCAACTCAATAGCGAAAGTAAACTGGCATTATCTATCATGCTTAATAGTTTATAAATAATTGTTTATAGTGCTTATATTCAACATAATACAGCAAAAAAATTTTTATTGCTAAGATATATTTAAAAGAATTCTCAATGTGTACATAAATTATTTTCAAAATAGCTATATTTGTTTTTTGAACTAACATTTGTTATGGTTTTAATCTCAACATTATTTAAGTAATAAATTTGTATATTTCTGTTAATGAGAATAGTAATGTCTAAGACCTATTTTTTATGAAACGTTTAAGCTGTGAATTTACAACTTAGGTTAATAAAAAGTGTAAGAACTTTTGTAAGAGTACTTAGAAGCATTATTTAGCAAGTTTTATGGTGAAGAGCCAAATAAGTTCAAATCATGTTTACGTAATTAATTTTTAATAATATATACCTGATTATGAAATTACTAGAAGGAAAAACAGCTATTGTTACTGGAGCTGCGCGTGGAATTGGTCGTGCCATTGCCATTCGTTTTGCAGAAGAAGGAGCAAATGTAGCTTTCACGGATATGGTTTATGATGAAGCAGCCAAATCTCTTGAAAATGAGCTATCTGCACTTGGTGTAAAGTCTAAAGGCTATGCTTCAGATGCAAGTAATTTTGAAATGTCGCAAGCGTCTGTTACTCAAATCATTGCAGATTTTGGAAGAATTGATGTTTTGGTAAATAATGCTGGCATTACACGAGATACTCTTTTGATGCGAATGTCTGAGGAACAGTGGGATGCGGTTATTAATGTGAATTTGAAATCTGTTTTCAACCTGACTAAGGCAGTACAAAGAATAATGTTAAAACAACGCAGTGGCTCGATTATCAATTTGAGTTCTGTTGTTGGCATTACTGGAAACGCAGGGCAAACAAATTATTCGGCATCAAAGGCTGGTATTCAAGGGTTTACAAAATCTGTTGCGAAAGAATTGGGCTCAAGAAACATTCGTTGCAATGCGATTGCTCCTGGTTTTATCGAAACTGAAATGACGGGCAAACTTGCAGAAGACGTTAAAACAGAATGGATTAAAGGTATCCCGTTGAAGCGTGGCGGAACACCAAACGATGTTGCAAATTTGACAATATTTTTAGCCTCAGATATGTCGCAATATATTACAGGTCAGGTAATTGCAGTTTGTGGTGGAATGACAATGTAACTAATTTTGACGGATCTGGTATTTTGATATGCTTTGCAAAATAAGCAAAACTTACATCCAGTTAAATTACGAATAGTGTTTTTACAATTTCAAATCTCAGCACTAAGACGAATGATTTTTTCGTAGTGTCGAACAAAAATAAAACCATGGAAATAAAAACTACCGCGACTGTTCTAAATATACGCAGACAGCCGAACGGAAAAATTGTTGGTCGAGTGCCAAAAGACACAGTAATCGAAGCTATTGAAATTGATAATGGCTGGGTGAAGTTTGAGTACAAGGGTAAAATAGCTTATCTTTCGTCTCAGTTTACTCAAAATATAGATGCCAAAACATCTGTTCAAAAAGGTATTGTAAAGCCTAATCTTCTTAATATGAGGAAAAAACCTGGCGGAAAGATTATTGATAGGCTACGTGGAAATACTGTAATAAATATTATTTCCGATGAAAACGGCTGGATTAAAACAGACAGTAATGGTAAAATTGGCTACGTATCTGCGCAATTTATCAAGAAATTAGAAGCTGGTGAAGGTGCATTTTTTTACCAGAGTAACAAGTTGAAAGCCTTAGACTTAAAACCAGAGAAGCAACTATCGAATGAAGGTTCTCGGGAGGCAAAAGTTATGGCAAAGACTTGGAATAAATACGGAAATTTACTATATGCCATAGCCCAAAAACTTGAAATTGAGGTAGCTTCGGCTATCGCTGTTTTAGCTGTAGAGAGTGGTGGCAAGGGTTTTGGTAGTGATGAAAAAATGATAATTCGTTTTGAAAATCATTTGTTTTATACTTATTGGGGCAAGGCTAATATTGGGACGTATAATAAACATTTTCAGTATAATAAGTCGAAACAATGGCAAGGACATAAATTTCGTTCTGAGGAAAATTCTGAATGGGAAAATTTTCATGGAAACCAAATCAAAGAGTGGGAAGCCTTCGAGTTTGCAAAATCTATTGATGAAAAAGCAGCCATGTTTTCGATCAGTATGGGTGCACCACAAGTGATGGGGTTTAATTATAAGAAACTGGGTTACAGCGATGTAACAGCAATGTACAATAATTTTTGTAGTGATATTAGGTTTCACATTTTTGGACTTTTCGACTTTTTTAACAGCAGAATGATTGAAGCACTTAAAAATAAGGACTTTACTACTTTTGCAAGGTACTATAATGGTGCGGGACAGGCAGAACGCTACGGAAAAGTAATTGAAAATTATTACGAATCTTTTCTAGGAATTAAGTAAATTAACTTATCAACTAATAATTTGCAACATTGAATTTTAGTATAATTACAGAGCTGCCAATCGGTTTGGTGGTTTTATGTCCATTGGTTGGATTTGCAATTGCATACATCTTATATCGTCGCGACTCAAAGTTTGAAGGTCTTAGCAAGTTCAAATTACGAATGTTAATGACCTTCAGATTTTTATTGGTAACAATATTATCATTTTTATTGCTATCGCCGCTCGTTAAAACACTGACCACCACTGTTGAAAAACCACTAATTGTTTTTGCGCAGGACAACTCGTCATCAATAGTTATTGATTCTGTCATGAAAAATAGCTTATTGCAAAAGTATGCGTCTGATTGTAAGTTACTTACAGATAATTTAGCGAAAAAATATGATGTTGTTTCGTACTCATTTGGTAACAAAGTTGAGAAAGCTACAATTTTTTCCTACGATGAAAAAATAACAGATTTTTCGCTTCTTTTTGATAAAATCAAGAGTAGTTACGTCAACCGTAATGTTGGAGCTGTAATTATTGCCAGCGATGGTATTTATAATCAGGGTATTGACCCTGTTTATTCTTCGGAAGGTATTGACTTTCCGATTTATACTGTGGCACTTGGCGACACCAACACTCATAAAGACCTGCTTATTTCTCGGATAATATCGAATGAAATAGCTTTTCTCGGAAATAAATTTCCTGTACGCATACACTTGAAAGCAAACGAATTACGAGGTAAATCGTCGGTGCTTTCTATTACAAAAAATGGGACGGAATTATTTTCGCAAAAAGTTAATGTTATCAATGATAATTTTACCGAAGTCATTGATGTTGAGCTACATGCAGCCAAAGCTGGTTTGCAACAATATAATGTTGAGCTAAAGCCAGTTGACGAAGAAGTCAACAAAAAAAATAATTATCGTACAATTATAATAGACGTAATAGATAGTAAACAGAAAGTGCTAATACTCTACAATTCAGCGCATCCCGATGTTGGAGCATTGAAACGTGTTTTGGAAAAGAACCCAAATTATTCCGTTGATTTTTTCCAATACTCTAAGTTTACCCAATCCATCAGCGACTATAATGTTGTAATATTTCATCAAATTCCATCTCTCAATATACCTGCCACAAATATCCTTAAACAGCTAAAAGAGAGTAATATACCTGCATTATTCGTGCTTGGTGCGCAAAGCAATTTTTCGGCGATTAATAATTTACAACTCGGATTAACTATTGCACACAGGAAAAATGCTTTCGATGAAGCACAATCGTATCTTAATGAGCAATTTAGCTTATTTGATGTTGGCGATGAAGTAGGGCAATTGTTGAAACACGCGCCCCCGCTTGTTGTCCCGTTCGGAAATTTCAAAGCACAAACCTCTGCTAATGTCCTTGCTTTTCAGACAATTAAGAGTATTAAAACCGAAAAACCGCTGCTTCTTTTCATGTCGATAGACGAGCAAAAATACGGTGTTATTTCTGGCGAGGGAATTTGGCGTTGGCGAATACACGATTACCATGAAAATAATAATCACGAAACATTTGACAATTTTTTCAATAAAATAATTCAATACCTTGCTTTACAAGCAAATAAGGAGCGTTTTGTTGTCAACACAAAAAAAGTTTTTACCGAGGCAGAACAAATAACTTTCGAGGCTCAGGTTTATAATGCGAGCTTGGAACAGATTAATGATGCGATAGTTAGGATAGATATTTTTGATGAGAATCAGAAAAAATACTCCTTTACTTTTGCAAAAAGTAGTGGCAACTCAAAGAATTTCTATCTTGACATCGAATCTTTGAATACCGGCAACTATTCATTCAAAGCAAAAGCTGTTCTGGATAATGGAGAAGAATTTGAAAAAAATGGCAATTTTACCGTTATAGCAATTGATATTGAGGAACTTAACACAACGGCAAATCACCAACTACTTTTTTCGTTGGCAAAACAACACAATGGAAATATTTATTTTCCTGACCAACTGCAAATGCTTGAGTCTGACATACTTACAAATGCTGATATTGTTTCGGTTTCCTATACCGAAAAAAACCTACGCGACTTAATAAACCTAAAGTGGTTGTTTTTCACACTTTTAGCAATAGTGTCAATCGAATGGTTTCTGCGTAAATTATGGGGAAGTTATTAGTTATCAACAGATTCACAAAGTTCAGCTATCTCATCTAAAATATTAGAACGCGCCTGTTGTTCGAGCTTTTGCTTAAATACGTTTGTAAAAAAAATTTGACTTTTGTTCAGAAAGCTTCGTAAAATGATAAGTCTTTTTGAATTGAATATTTTATTGGGTATTGCAGAATACTCTTTCCTAATGTTTTGCGTATTAATTTTATATACATTTGGCTCAGAACCAAGGCTTTGCAAATCAATATCAAGAAAAAGACTGGTGTCAAAATCGGTAGGCTCGCTATCGTGATTATACTTAGTTTGACGTATCATGCTACAAACTTTTTCTGTTTTGTTTGTGCTGAAATATGTTTTTGCGAGTTCTTTCGCAGCAACAATTGCACTTTCTTCTTCGTTGTTTCGCTTATTTGTCAAGTAAATAATATCGTGATACCAAATTGCAAATCTAACCGTATCATAGTCAGAAATAATGTGTTTGTACAATTCCAAAGAATCTAACATTCGGCGTATATGTCTAAAGTTATGATAGTACCTACCCTCTGAGTTATAGTTAGTTATAAGAGTATTAAACATCTTGCTCCATACTTCTGTTGGGGCATATTTTGAAACCAATTCATGCCATGATTTATACATTATTGCATCGAAACCAAAATATTCTCTTTTCATTCAAATAAATTTTTAAAGTCTAAGACCTATTTTTTATGAAACGTTTTAGCTGTGAATTAGCAACTTACGTTAATAAAAAGTGTCATTCACTTGGCAGATTGTTTTTTGGCAAAGTGAAGTGAAAACTACTTCCTTCGTTTTTGTTGCTTTCGACCCAAATTTCACCCTGGTTTTTGAGTATAAATTCCTTACAAAGAATAAGCCCCAATCCTGTTCCTTTTTCTTCGGCTGTCCCAATTGTAGAGTGATTGATGTCGATACGAAAAAGCTTTTCTATGTCTGTATCGGATATTCCAACACCAGTATCGCGAACTATTACTTCGATTTTTTTACCAATGTCGGTAGCATCAATAGTAACTTTTCCGTTTACAAATGTGTATTTAATTGCGTTAGTAAGCAAATTCCGCACAACAGTAGTTATCATATTAACGTCTGCGTACACATTTATACTGTCATCAATATTTATAGAGAGTTCGATGTTTTTTGTATGCGCCATACTTTTAATGAGCTGAGATGTCTCATTTATCAACCTTGCAAGTGATGTCGTTTCTGGCAGCCATTTGATTGCAGATGTTTGAGTACGAGACCAATCCAATAAATTTTCTAATAAATTATAGCCCTGTTTAGCGGCAAAATTTATACGCTCGTGAAAATTTTTTATTTTGTCCTCGGTAAGCATTTCATAGCTCTGTATTAAAAGCTGTGTAAAGCCAATTAGTGTATTGAATGGGTTTTTTAAATCGTGTGCAACTATCGAAAAGAATTTATCTTTTGTAGCATTCAGTTCTTTCAACGAAATTTCTGAAGACTTGAGTTTTTCCTCAATAATTTTTCGCTCTTCTATCTCATTTTCAAGTTTTTGATTTGAATCTTTGAGGCTTAATAGTGATTTTCGTAAATTAAGATGTGTGCGTACACGTGCTAATAATTCGGTGCCATTAAATGGTTTTGTTACGTAATCTACTCCACCTGCTTCGAATGCCGCAACGGTACTTTCAATATCTGATTTTGCAGTTAAAAAAATAACCGGCACTGCATTAGTCGCCAGGTTTGCTCGAAGTCGCCGGCAGACTTCAAAACCATCCATTTCTGGCATCATAATATCAAGTAAAATCAAATCAAATTCGTTGTCATTAGCCTGAGATAGAGCAGCTTTTCCGCTACTTGCAAAATATATATCGTAGTTTTCGTCATGCAAAATATTTCCAACTAGTTGAATATTTTTTGGGACATCATCAACAATTAAAACTTTTGGTACGTAATTAAATTCCATATTATAGAATATTTACTGAATGCGTTAGTAAAATCGACTCGCAATGAGTGTTTTTATGAAAAATGAAATACAAACACTATTCGCTTACAAGTATTATATTGTATTAGTAAAATGAATTTAATAAAGTAAGCCATTAAAATTCCTAACTAAAACTAAATCAGGCGTAAGCAAAATTATTAATTATTAATTATTAATTTTCCATTACTTATGATATGCCGATTTAATTGGCACAACATAAAAGCAGTTTTTATTTAAGGCTAATTATAAGTACTCTTACAAAAGTTCTTACGCTTTTTATTAACCTAAGTTGTTAAT
>JAOZMU010000161.1 GCA_029934165.1 Bacteroidales bacterium | reverse complement strand
TTACGCATTTCTGCAAAGTTCACTTAATCAGCGAAATATGAACAAGTAAATATGAACAAACTTTTGTATGAGTGTTTACAATTTGCCCTCTCTTCATCTTGTTGAAAATGTAAATTAGGAATATTATCTGTTTTTTTGGCTATCTGTTTTTAACTTGAAAAATGTTGTCTTTTTTTCGTGCCTAATTATGTTAATGCCTCACGATTTTTCTTATAAAGATAATGTTTTTTTCATATAGTCAACATAATAAACTTACAACCAGAAAATTTACGATAATCAACAAAAGATGAATCTGCGAGAACTGTAAACACGCTAAATAACAAGATATTACGCAGTAAGTATATTGTCTTTTGAAAATATTTATCGCATAATTTATCGCATAAACCAAAAATTGTAGTGCATTTTACAATTATTTAGTGTATTTTTCATACCATGCAAACTAAGTAAAGAGTGGTGTTTTAAGAAATATAATATGCTGATATTCAAGTTAATAATAAATAAAAAAATGTCATTATTTTTTACACACCTACTTATAACAATTCATTATTTTTCTACGAAAAAATTCCGAAAAATGAAAAAAAATCAATTATTAATACTTTTAGTTATTTTCTTTGCCGGCTGCGCACCTGTCTATGTGCCAAATGCACTAAATACTCCAATGTTTGAAGAAAAAGGAGATATTAACGCCAGTTTTTATGGTGGAACTTCTGGCACCGATTTTCAATTATCTTATGCTGTAACAGATAATATTTTGGTATTGGCAAACGGCTCTTTCGCACGCCGCGATAGCACCGATGACACAGATTTTCACGAGCATACTTATGGAGAAGCGGGCGTTGGGTTTTACTCTGCATTCGGAAAAAATGGACGCAGCGAAACCATCATCGGCTATGGAATGGGAAAAGCTTCTGCCGAAGGCGATTTTTCTTTCATCGGACTGGATAAGTACTTGATAACCGGTACGTACCGCCGATTTTTCTTGCAGGGAAATGTTGGGTTTGGCTCAGAAGGTTTTGATGGCGGATTGGCTATTCGTGCTAGTTACTTGACTTTCTACGATTTAAAGCATGGAAATGAAGATTACGATGAAGAAAAAATGACTGGTTTTTTTGCCGAACCTGTTTTATTCTTACGCGCTGGCTGGAAATACGTCAAATTACAAACTCAAATAGGGTTTTCGTATCCATTCAGCAAGTCAACTTCGTTAGGCTACCAGCCATTTATGTTTAGTTTTGGTGTAAACGTAAATCTAAATGTATTTGACGATTTGATGTAAAATGTTGAATTTTAATTTATTATCATCAAATTTTATGTCCTTAAATATTAACTTTAAACAAAAAATAATCTTCATAAAAACAAGGACGGCACAAAGTGATATTTGCAGGCAACATATTATATTGATATTCAGGCTTATAACGCCTATATAACTGTCGATTATCTTTACGCATCAACTTATATTTGTGTTTTGATAAAATATACGAACAAACGAATAAAACTAACTCTATATGACTGAAAATTACATATTTAGCGGAGTCGGACATGCCCTTGGAAAATACGTAACAACAAATGATGAGATTGAACGTGCTATCGAAAATGGTTTGTTGAGCGGATTTAGTGCCGACAGGGTTCGACAAAGTAAAGGTTATAAGGCTTTTACGACGGAAAATCCATCGGTATCTCCGTTTTCATATTTTATGGAGCAGGTAATGGGTTTTCGGACGCGAAACAATGTGGTAGCCTTTCCGCCGTCGAAAATGCGTATGCAAAAAGCCGAAAACGCTCTCGATTTGGGTGTTCGTGCCGTGAAAATGGCACTGGAAAATGCTCAGTTGTCGGGAAACGATATTGATGCTTGGTTTGCCGGCAATGCAACGCCTTTTGAGCAAGCACCTGGGCTTGGCGCGACGATAAAGGCGCATTTTGTGGCTCGCGAAAATCAAACCCAAGTCGCGACAATAAACTCGGCTTGCGTTGGTTTCAATGTCAATTTGCAGCGCGCTGTCGAGTATTTGAAGTGTAACCCAGCAGCACTGCATGTTTTGGTTGTTCATGCTGAGGTCATGTCGGGTTTGTCGGTCAACAAAACAGATTTTGTTCCGCTTTCCACTTTTGCCGATGGAGCTGGAGCTGTGGTTTTGTCGCGTGTGCAAAGTGTTGAAAAAGAGGGAGTTGTTTCTGTTATCAATCGAGAGGATTTGTTTATGCTCGATTTTCTTGGGGCTTCTTCTTCTGGCGATTTATACATGGGGGCGTCAATTGTTCGCGAGCGTGCAACAGAAAATATTGCCAAAGTAGCGATGGATACGCTGGCAAAAACCGGCTGGAATATTGTCGATGTAGATATGCTAATTCCGCACCAAACCGGCAACGCGATTGTTATTCCTGCGGCAAAAAAAACCGGCATTAGCTTGCAAAAAGTTTATCAAGGCGTGCAACACAACCACGGCAATCTTTCTGGTGCGTCCATTCCCACGGCAATTTCCATTATATCTCAAAATCAGCAACTTGTAGCTGGTTCAAAACTGCTTTGCCCTGTTGCGGGTTTGGGGGGAGAATTTGGAGCTTTTGCGTATATTATTCCACAGAAAAAAAGTGTAAATTATTGTAAATCAATAAATAAAGAATTAGATGGCAAAACAGCTTTCGTAACAGGAGCTGGCGGCGATTTGGGGCGGCGTGTTGTTTCGTTGCTTGCAGAAAAAGGAGCTTTTGTCTTTGCTTTGCATAGCGGTAAACGTTTGACTAATAGCGAGTTAATGGTTCAGAATAATTGGAACGAAAACAGCGTAACACCTTTAGCGTGCGATTTTGGAAAAGCAGATGAACTTGGCGAGCTTGCAAAACAAATTTCTGATTCTGGCAAAACAGTTGATTATCTGGTACATTCGGCGGCTGTTTCTGGCGCAGTTGGGCGTATTTCGGATATTGCAATGGACGAGTTTCAGCGTGTGATGCAAATCAATGCTTTTTCTGTTATTCAGTTAACAAAAGAGCTGTTATGCGTTATGTCTGAGTGTAATACAGTTTTATACATTGGTTCGGCAGCCGAAGATGTTCAATTTGCGGGGTCATCGCCTTATGTGATGGCTAAGAGGGCATTACACGGTTTTGCAGCTACTTATGCTCCCGAAGCCAAGAAAAATGGAACGTATAGTATTTGGTATATGCCAGGAATTGTCGATTGTGGAATGACTAAAATATTAAACGACAAGCAATTAGCATCTTCTTTGTCGCTTGCAAACCAAAAAGAAACATTGAACCCCGATGAAGTAGCACAACGCATAGTTGACTCATTGTATAAACTAAAAGTGCTAAAAACAAAAGATACCTATGAAGGCGTATTGCTCGTCCGTCGCGATGGTTTTGAGTTTAACCCTTACGATACTTTAAACCCTGAATAACAAACAGTTTCCTTTTTTACGAAGTTTCTTTAAAACCAGTATTTAATGAGTTTTTTGTCTAACCATTAATTTGCTTACTATCAATTACTTATGTATTACCTAAAATTAAAAAAATCTGTGTTATTTATGTTCGTATCATTTCAAAAAATGGAACACAGATAACACAGATTAAATTGATTTTCACAGATTTACATTTTTCACCAAAATCCGTTATAATAAGCAAATCAAATTACTTTTTTGACCAAAGTCTAAAAATTACTAAAGTTAAAAATAAGGTTTTTTAAAGTGTAACGTTTATATGAAACATGCCCTTATTTTCTTCTCTTTTCTTTTAATATTTCGTGATGGTCAGAATTTTCACGAAGCATTTTTGAATCGCATTTTGGGCAATTTGTGTCTAAACAAGGTACGCCGTCTTGGTGCAAAACTTTTTCACCACATTTTGGGCAAATACAATATCCGCCGCTTCCCATTTTATGTTTTTTTAGTGCCATAATCTTATGTTTTAAAAATAATAAAATTTTCTCTATATTCTTATTTCTCAATATTTTGCATAACAACAAAATCGTTTTTCTTTGCGTTTATCATTTCTCCAATCGGGTCGCATTTTACCATTAACAGAAAAAATATTTTACTGTTTCCGTTATAAAGTAAACCTTCGAGGTTTCCCATTCCTTTTGAGATAACAACATCGGCTTTGTTATAAATTTCCATAAACTCATCTGACACACAATTCAATAAAGTCGAGGGAGCGTTATCTCCGTTTGAAATAACGTTTGCAACCTCTGCCATTCCGACCAACTCTGCATCGTCCATCAAAGCATCGTTAATGACGGGATTACCTCGGACGGCATAATATAAATTGCTGTGAGAGATGGTATTAACAAATAATTTATCCATGACAATTTCGCCTGCATTGTCGCCAAGGTAGAGAATTGTTTTTGCCGTAGAAATTTCATTCTTCAATTTTATTGAATCATTTATAGCAAAATCGCTATTTAAAACATGATTTATTGTTTCAAAAATATCGGCATCAGGACTGCCAATGCTGTCGATAATATTTCCTGCCACAGCTAAACGCATTGCAGTATCAAACCTGTCGCTCGATTTATCTATAAGTTGCCGAAAATCAGAATATTTATTTAACAATATTTCATTGCTTTCTTGCTTCAAATCGCTGTATGGGTCGTTGCTATTGAGAACTTTACAAATAACACGATTTGTTATTTTTGCTATTTCCGGAGCTAAGGTTTCTTTCTTTATTTCAGATAAATAAGTGAAAAATTCTTTGGTTGCTTCTTGTCTTTTGTCCTCAGAAACATTGTTTTTATCCAAGAGTTTTTCAAAAGACTTAATATGACAAAAATAACACTTGCTGTTCATTACAAATAATTTTATAATTTTAACTTTTCTAACTTATTGCCTTTATAGGCTTCATAGGCTTCGCGCACAGTCATATCGCCGGCTCCGATGTATGTTTCGACATTGGTTTTCTTCAGGACGAATGCCGCTTTTTCGCCAGGACCATTGCCCGTTATCAATACGTTGGGTTTAAATTCAATCATCTTCTGAACTGTTTTTGGTCCGGCTCCGTGCGACTCTTTGCCTATTGCAGAGTTGTCATAATCAACGAGTTCGTCTTTTTCTTCGTCATAAATCAAAAAACATTCTGTTCTGCCAAGTCGAGCATCCATCTCAGAATCCCAACTGTTTCCTTTTGTTGTGAATAAAATTTTCATAGTTTTATATTTTATGTTAATAATTCTTTAATTTTATTCCATGCTGCAACTATTGCTGTATTTAGTTTAGAATCACAATATTCAACAATTGTTTTTCCTGCCATCATGGCTTCTGTAAAACTTTCGTCGTAAGGTAATGTTCCGATAACGGCGATTTTTTCATCAACAAGAAAAGAAAGGATTTCGTCTGTTATCTTGCTGTTAATGTCCGCTTTATTAATTATGCAACCAGCTTTTATGTTGAATTTTTTGACTAATTCGTAAACTCGTTTCAAATCGTGAAAACCCGAAACGCTTGGCTCTGTAACCAAAACAACAAAGTGCGCTCCCGAAAGAGACGAAATGACGGGACAACCAACGCCAGGTGAACCATCGACAAGAATGTATTTCTTATTAGTTGTTTTTGCCAATTTGCCGGCTTCTTTTTTCACTTTGGCTACAAGTTTTCCAGAATTATCTGCGCCAATACCCAATTTGGCATGCACCATTTTTGTTCCTGTTTTTATCTGAGACACGTATAAGTTGCCAACCTTTGCAGGGTGATTACTAATTGCATCTGTCGGACAAACTCTTGCGCAATAGCCACAACCTTCGCAAGCAACCTCATCTATCTGGTAATAATCGCCCGAAGATTTTACGGCTTCGAATCGACAAACGGCTTCGCATTTGCCACAATTTATGCACGAATTTTTGTCTATTTTAGCAAATTCGCCACTATAAAATTCTTCTGAAATCCCAAAATCAGCCGCCAAAAGCAGGTGCATATCTGCGGCATCTACATCGCAATCTGCTATTATCGCATCTTTGCCCGCAAGAACCGAAAAAGAGGCAACAACAGATGTTTTGCCTGTTCCTCCTTTTCCTGATATTACTACAATTTCTTTCATAAAAAAGTGTGTAAAATAATTGAAATGCTAATTAAAAATTAATAAAGAAGAATTAGTTATCGCTTGAAAATCAGGATTTTATACAATCTGAATATTAGTTAGTTGCAATTTAGATTTATTGCATCGCATATTTTTTTTAGCTCGGTTTGCACTTCTGGAACTGCCTTATATATCAAACTGCCTTTTGAGTAAAGCTCTGCAATTTTTCTGCTATTGGGAATTTTTGCAATAATCGGAATATCAATTTGTTGGCAATATTTTTCAACATCGTCATTTCCAATTCCATGCCTGTTTATGACAACTGCAAAATCCTTATTGAGTTGCTGCATTGTTTCCATAGCAATTTTCAAATCGTTTAAGCCAAAAGGAGTTGGCTCGGTTACGAGGATAACAAAATCGGATTTTTTTGTTACTTCGATAACCGGACAAGATGCACCCGGAGGTGAATCGAAAATGACGATTTGAGTGTTTTTAAAATTATTCTCGACATATTCAATTGTCTGCGATATTAACGGAACTGCCTGTTCTTCACCGATGTTAAGTCTGCTTTCAATAAAATTTATGTTTTGCTTTTGCATGGCTTTCAAAGTGCCGATGCTTTGCTTTTGCATTGATAACGAATTAGTTGGACAAAAGTTGGTGCAAACGTGGCAACTATGACACAATTGCGGAAACAACAAAACAGAATCGGCAAATTGCATTATTGCATTAAAATTGCAAACCTCCTGACATTTACCGCAAAAGGTGCAAGTCTCGCTTTGCCATTGCGGGATTAACTTATATATTGTCTGCTCCGACACAAAATTGCCGTCAAAAAATAAACCTGAGTTTGGCTCTTCAACATCTAAATCGACAAGCACAACAGCTTGACTTTCTGCTATGTACTCAGCCAAATTAACTGATAATGTGGTTTTTCCTGTTCCACCTTTGCCACTTGCTATTGCGATTTTCATTTGATAAAAATTATGTTCATAAGGTTTTTGACCAACTGTTTTCAAAACTTTTTGCCTCCAAATTCACAACGAAGTATGAATTTATTTGCAATAGTAATGAATATATATTCATAACACAAATCTAATTTGGAATAAATTTTGGCTTTACGAATTACGAATTAATACCGAGGCGGTATCGACATAAATTAAATGGCAGGGGTTGTTCATAAAATTTGGCATGTTTCAGATAAACTTTACACTTTAAAAAAACTTATTTTTTATTATTATGTTTACCGCAGCTGCGAGCCTTCGGGCTATTTATTGCTAAAACCCCTAACTAAAAGTTAGGGGTTGGGCGATAGATTTTTAGACGATACGTTGGTGG
>JAOZMU010000160.1 GCA_029934165.1 Bacteroidales bacterium | reverse complement strand
AATTAACAACTTAGGTTAATAAAAAGCGTAAGAACTTTTGTAAGAGTACTTAGAATGTATATTTCGAGAAACTGTGAATTTGAACGATATAAAAACTAACGCCTGTATGCCTCTTCTCTCTTTTTAATTTCAGGATAAACCTGCGTCAATGCTCTGTTTAGGTGGCTTTCATCGTCAATTTCGCACCACGCAAAATCGTCAATTTTTCCGATGACAAAAGGTTTTTCGGTGCTTACGCCAACAAACGCATATTCGTAGTCGAGTTTTGGATTTGTTTTGAATTTTTGCTCGGCGAATTTACACATTTTCAAAAATGTTTTGTACGAAACTTTGCTTATCCCGACAAGCTCACCGTAAATATTTTCAAGCTCGTTGGCATTTTTAGACATATTTATAAGTTCCTTGTTTTCATCGGCTTGGATATAAACTTCGTCGCCGGAATTTGTTTTTCCGCTTGCCAAAATGACGTTTTCTGCATCGGCATTTATTAAAAAATCAAGCCCCGATTGGTCGTACAACAAATCGGATTCGAGCAAAAGAAAATCATCGTTAAGATGTTTGCCTAAACCCCAGAGTGTAAACATACTGCCTGTTGTTGCAAATTTTGGATTCAGGACACACGTTGCGGGATAATTCTTTGTAAACTCTTCGTAAGTTTCTGTCAGATAGCCAGTTCCGAAATAAATATGCTCAATTCCGGCGGCTAATAATTTTTCTACCGAGCGTTGAATTAACGATTTTCCATCTATCTCAAGAAAGCCCTTCGGCATTTCTTTTGTTCTGTCTTTCAGGCGACTGCCTAATCCGGCGGCTAAAATAACGGCGGTTTTAACTTTCATAGATTTTTTCATTAGTTTAAAAAATTATCCGAACCTAAAAAGTTTTCATCATTCGTACCGCCTTGATTTTGTTGATACTTAGAGCAATCTGTTTCCACGTCCATATCTTGAGTTGGGCGTTTAAAACGTTCTTTCTTGACACCCAACGACTCATCTTTATAAACCTTCTGCATATATAACGCCCAGATTGGCAGCGCCATACTTGCACCTTGTCCGTAGGTGGTGCTTGCAAAGTGAATGCTACGCTCTTCGCCACCAACCCACGCACCCGAAACAAGGTTTGGTGTGATGCCAATAAACCAACCGTCTGAGTTATTGTTTGTTGTGCCTGTTTTTCCTGCTATTTCGTTGTTCAATTTATATGTATATCGCAGACGAACACTTGTCCCCATTTGCACAACGCCTTTCATCAATTCAATCATCATGAATGCCGTTTGCTCGTCGATTGCCTCAGAGCGTTTTGGTTTGAATGTTGCAATTGTATTCCCATTTTTATCTTCGATGCGAGAAACAAAAATAGGTTCTGTGTAAAAACCTTTATTTGCAAAAGTAGAATATGCCCCAACCATCTCAAAAAGAGTTACTTCTGCCGAGCCAACACAAATTGCCGGAACAGGGTCAATGTGGCTTCTAACGCCCATTGCCTTCGCAATTTTTAAAACAGCTTCGGGGTTGTATTGCTTCATAACCCACGCCGCTATTTGGTTTAGAGAATTTGCCAAGCCAACTTTAAGAGATATTTTAGCACTTTTTATATTCGAACTCGAAAATTGTGGCGTATATGGTGGCTGCCCATTTTTCATTGTGATGGTATATGGAATATTCGGAATTTCGTGGCATGGCGAATAACCGTCCATCATAGCAAGTGTATATACGAATGGTTTAAAAGTAGAACCGACTTGTCTTTTGGCTACTTTTACGTGGTCGTATTTAAAATGCCGATAGTTCATTCCACCTACATACGCTTTCACATGCCCTGTGTTTGGGTCCATTGACATAAACCCAGCGCGTAAAAAATATTTGTAATACAAGATGGAGTCTAAAGGAGTCATTGTTGTATCTACATCTGTATAATAGACTGCCGTAGAGTCGTTTACGAGCTTTTTATCAATCCATTTGAAGATGCGCATTTTTGCTGGGGTTTTGAAATCTTCCCAAATTGCTGTCGAGTCTTTTCCTGCCTTTTTCAAGACACGATAACGCTCGCTTCGTCGGATACTGCTCGTTTGGATGCTTTTTAGTTGGTCTTCGCGCATGTTCCAAGCATAAGGTCCGTTTTTGTTATTTTTGCTTTTTTGATAGAAAAGCGGTTGCAGTTTTCCTGCCAAATGCTCACAAACGGCTTGCTCTGCGTAGGTTTGCATTGATGAATTAATAGTTGTATAAATCCGTAATCCATCTTTGTATAAATCGTATTTTAGCCCATTGGGTTTTACGTTTTTATTACACCAACCGTAAACTGGATTATTTACCCATTCGAGCGAATCTTCGTAGAACATTTGGTCTTGCCAAGAGGCGTAATTTTTTCGTTCTGGTCTTTTTGCATGAAGCGTAATACGCATATACTCACGGAAATAAGTGCCCAAACCGCGATTATGAGATTGTACTTTGTACTTCAAATTTATTGGAATTTCTTTGAGCGAATCGGCTTCGGCGGCAGTAATGAAATTGTATTTTTCCATTTGGTTTATGACTGTATTGCGGCGACTAAGCGATTTTTTTGGTTTGTAAACAGGGCTATACGCAGATGGTGCTTTGAGCAAACCTACCAAAACGGCGGCTTCTTCAATTTTTAACGAGTCTGGGCTTGTGTCAAAAAAAGTGCGTGCTGCCGCCTTGATGCCAAAAGTTTCGCTGCCGAAAGTTACTGTGTTTAAGTACATTACCATTATTTCTTCTTTGGTATAATTGCGCTCCAGCTTGACGGCAGTAACCCATTCCTTAAATTTAGTAATAGACATATTCCATGCTTTTGCAATCTTCGAGTCGTACTTTGTTTTGTCGCGCGGAAAGAGGTTTTTTGCAAGCTGCTGCGTGATTGTGCTACCGCCACCTTTTCTGTTGCCGGTAATGACACCGTAAGCAACTCGTGTTAAGGCTTTTCCGTCTATTCCGGAATGCTCGAAAAAACGCACATCTTCGGTTGCAATGAGTGCGTTCACAACCAAGGGCGAAACGTCTTCAAATGAAATCACGGTGCGGTTTTCGCGGTAATATTTTCCAAGTAATTTTCCGTCTTCGGTGTAAACCTCGGATGCAAGATTGCTTTTGGGGTTTTCTAATTCCTCGAAACTGGGCATAAAACCCATGCTGCCAGTCGAAATAAGAGTGAAAATTGTTGTAATAAAAAGAACCGGAACAACGATTGCACTCCAAAAAAGAATTACAAATATTTTACGTTTATTTATTTTCGCCATAGTGTTAATTAATTTTCTGATTATAACGGTTTTTGTTGAAATTACAATTTGTTGATTTTCAGTTTATTATATCGCAAATATTCTTATTATACCGTTTTTTGTTGATTTGTTATAAGCCTCTCAAATTCATATATTTATAATATACTACTAAAACAAATAAATATGAACAGAGAGACTTATAACAAAGGTAACAAAATTGAAAAAATATCAGTAAAAACAAAAAGATAATTCTTATCGTTACAGAACTGAAAAGTCGGAAGAACTTTTCTTGTAATTACTAACTTTGTGATTATCAGACAAAAACAAAATCTACACTATTTTGTTTAAAATTATAATAATCAGTGGATTAGTGTTTTTCTAAATAGTTCTTCCGACTTTTCAGAATAATATGAAGTTTAAAATTGAAAAAAAAACAGCACCTTGAATCTCTTTATGAGCCAAAACTGTCATGCACGAATTTTTAAAGCATGGCGATTTTTTGTGTTGATTCGCCATATTACTAATTTATTCTGGCGTAAGTGTCAGTGTATAAAATTTATGTGCAAACACAGTTTATTCCGAGTAAAATAATGATAAAAATTCTTATATTTGTTAAATTGTGTTGTGCAACGCGAAAACCGCACTTTCGTGTTAATATTGAGAGGTTTAGCGTTGCATAACTTTCTATAAACATCTAAAAATGAAACAAATGGGAATTTTCGAAAAAGTTAAGCCCGGAGTTCTAACTGGGGACGATGTGCAAACAGTATTTGCCATCGCGAAAGCCAACCAATATGCAATACCAGCAGTAAATATCATCGGAACAAATTCTGTCAATGCTACAATGGAAGCCGCAAAGACTGCTAATTCACCTATAATCATTCAGTTATCCAATGGTGGAGCGCAATTTTATGCCGGAAAATCGTTACCAAACGAAAACCAAAAGGCTGCCGTTGCTGGCGCAGTTTCGTGTGCAAAACACGTTCATCAACTTGCAGTGATTTATGGAGTTGCAGTGATTTTGCACACCGACCATGCAGCAAAAAAACTTTTGCCTTGGATTGACGGTTTGCTAGATGCTGGAGAGCAATTTTTTAAAGAAACAGGCAAGCCACTTTTTAGTTCGCACATGCTCGATTTATCTGAAGAGTCGCTGGAAGAAAATATTTCGACCTGCAAAAAATACCTCGAAAGAATGAGTAAAATTGACATGACTTTGGAAATTGAGTTAGGTATTACTGGTGGCGAAGAAGATGGAGTAGATAACACCGACATCGACAACGCTCAGTTATACACTCAGCCAGAGCATGTTGGCTATTCTTACGAAGAGTTAAGTAAAGTTAGCCCGCGTTTTACTGTTGCTGCCGCTTTTGGCAATGTGCATGGAGTTTACAAGCCAGGTAACGTTCAATTGCTACCAAAAATTTTGAAAAATTCGCAGGATTATATCACAGAAAAATATATCACAGAAGAAAATCCTGTTGATTTTGTTTTTCATGGAGGCTCAGGCTCAACCCGCGAAGAAATACGCGAAGCTATAACTTATGGTGTCATAAAAATGAATATTGATACAGACACGCAATGGGCATATTGTATTGGCGTACGCGATTATTACAGGGAATTTAGTGCATATCTTGAGACACAAATCGGGAATCCAGAGGGCAGCGACAAACCAAATAAGAAAAAATACGACCCACGTGTTTGGCTTCGTGAAGGCGAAAAAACAATGGTTACGCGTCTAAAAACAGCCTTCGAAGATTTGAATTGCATAAATAGAAACTAAAAAACATGCCTTGTGCCGTTATTAAAAACACTTATCTGGAGCTGCAAAAGTGGCTTTTGATAAGTTGAATAAAATTGAATTTTCTGTTTTTATCAGTACCATTACAAAAGTTAGGCTCATATAGGGATTCAAGGTGCTGATTATTTGTGTTAATTTTGAGTTTCATTTTATTATTTGGCTAAAACATACAGCCTTTATATTCTTAACATTAGTTTTTACTTATTTGCATGTCTGTAATTTGCTGATAGTTCGGGTTTTACAGAATTGCGTAAGCAACGCTAATTAGGTTTTAGACCTTAGATTAATACTTACGGACAAAAAACAAACAATAAATTCCTAAATTCTAACGGGAGCAGGTTTTTTATACGTAAATGTTAAAACCTGAAAATATGCGGTAGAGTAAAAAACCGTCATGCTACAAAATTCGTGCATGTCGGTTTTTTTGTGCGTTGATAGTAGTATTTGGCTTTTGGCGGGATAGTCAATCCTATTTGGCACCTATAAACACTAAACAAAAATGATGTTTTTGGTTTTATTTTTTTATTTTAAGGTAGTCGGCTTGTGTGTTTATGTTATAAAACATATCGTCTGAAAACCAGTCAAATTGCTCATTACAAACCACTTGCTTGTAATTTATGCTACGCATTATGCGAGGTGGTGAGTATAAACCTTTCTTTATGTTTTGTTTGTAAACGTGGAGTAAATCGCGATTGAAAACCCCTGTGATTGGCTGAGTTATACCATTAACAACAGGGATAACTACCTTGTATTTACAGGCAAAAGTGAGTAGCCAAAAAAACAATTCGGATTTTAACAAAGGTGTGTCGCAGGCTGCAATTATATTTACCTGCGTCTTTGATGCCAGTAAACCAGAATAAATACCACCCAAAGGACCAATGTCTGCGAAAAAATCTGGAACTTGAACCGTGTTTTTTATACCGTAATTTATGTCATTTCCTGCTATTATTATGTTGGTTGTCATCTGTTTGAACATATCGACAGTGTGGTCGATGAGTCTTTTTCCGCGAAAAGGCAAAATGGCTTTGTTTTGTCCCATTCGGCTACTTTTTCCACCAGCTAAAATAATAGCCGTAATATTCTGATTTTCAGGCATAAAATTTTGAACTTAAAAAAACAGCATCAAGTTCAAGAACCGATGCTGTTTTGTAAGGTCAGAGACCTCTTTTTTACGTAATTTTTACGCGTGCTTGTATGCAATAATCGTATTTAAGCACTCATACAAAAGTTTTTACATATTTACTTGTTCATATTTCGCTGATTAAGTGAACTTTGCAGAAATGCGTAAGCAACATTAAATAGGTCTTAGACCTTAGTTTGGTTATTGCGAGCTCATTTTCAAAAACGAAATCTCTTTATCTGTCAAATATCTCCATGTGCCGCGACGGACATTTTTCTTTGTCATGCCGGCAAAAAGAACACGGTCGAGACGAAGAACTTTGTAGCCAAGATAATCGAAAATACGTCTTACTACTCTGTTTTGCCCAGAGTGAATTTCCAAACCAATGATACGTTTGTCGTCTTCTTCTACGTATTTTACTGCATCAACAGCAATCATTCCGTCATCAAGTTCAATGCCTTCTGACATCAGAATCATGTCGTTCTTTGTCAAAGGGTTGTCCAACGAAACTTGATAAACTTTCTTACGTTTGTTTTTTGGGTGCAACAATCGGGTGGTTAAATCGCCATCGTTTGTTAGGAGCAAAACGCCAGTAGTTTCTCTATCCAAACGCCCGACAGGAAAAATGCGTTCATCACAAGCATCGCCAATCAAATCCATAACGGTCAGTCGTCCTTGTGGGTCGTGAGTCGTTGTAACACAGTCTTTTGGCTTATTCATTAAGATATAAATCATTTTCTCACGCGATAAAACCTTTCCATTGACTTCGACTTTTGAGTGTTTGCCAACTTTAGTTCCAACGGCGTTTACTATTTCATCATTAACTTTGACAAGTCCTGCCGAAATCAGCTCGTCTGCTTCGCGTCGCGAACATACGCCAGCTTGTGCAATGTATTGATTTAAACGGATTAAGCTATCATCTTTTTCGCGATAGACAGCTGTGTGCTTTTTCTCGTTGCGGCGTGTTGAGTTTCTCTTAAAATTCTGTTTTCGCTTATCTTTATACTCCTCTTTTTCAGTTCGGTTACGGTGTTTGTTGGTGCGTGGTTGTGATGAGTTGTCGGAATCATCGCGATTTTTATAGCCATCGCGCGAATCTTTGTCGTATTTGCGTGGTCGGTCGTTTTCTTTATCGTTGTAATGGTTGCGACGTTTGTCGGTGCGTGGACGCGAAGAATCTTTGTCTGCGTATCGTTT
>JAOZMU010000159.1 GCA_029934165.1 Bacteroidales bacterium | reverse complement strand
ATTATTAATTGATTATTATTTATTAGTTTTAATAATTTTGTCCAAAGTCTAAAATTTTAATGGCTTACTTTATTAAATTCATTTTACTAAGTAAAAAGTCGGAAAAAATTTTCTTGCAGTTGCTAATTATATGATTATCAGGCTAAATTACAATTTATACTATTTTAGTTAAAACGCTATTAATCAATGAATTAGTGTATTTATAAATAGTTCTTCCGATTTTTTCAGTATGTAAATAAAATCAATTATATAAATTATACAAAAATTAGAGTAGAATTAAACTGAACCAATGCCAGTGTTTTCGATAATTTGGGTGTATTTTTAACAAAATCCCGTAGGTGTAAACATTACGTAGCTCCGTATGTAACGGAATGATGGGATTATGAAAAATATGAAGCTAAAATTCGGAGTCTTTATTCCATATTCAAAAAAATACTACTGGAAGATTTAGTAATGGAAAATTAATAATTAATAATTAATAATTTTGCTTACGCCTGATTTAGTTTTAGTTAGGAATTTTAATGGCTTACTTTATTAAATTCATTTTACTTATCATTTCTGACACCAACAGTAATAATAATTTTTTTATGAACAAACCATGATTATATGTTAATTTGATCTTTGTTCTAAAAAAAATATCCGTATATTTAAAAAAATAAGTAGGTGTGAAAAAATAATCGACATTTTTTGTTATTATTTGCCTGAACATCAATACAATACTTTTTTCAAATAAATAGTACGATGTGCT
This sequence comes from Bacteroidales bacterium, assembly GCA_029934165.1. Classification (GTDB taxonomy): domain Bacteria; phylum Bacteroidota; class Bacteroidia; order Bacteroidales; family JAOZMU01; genus JAOZMU01. The sequence continues at coordinate 6,607 of JAOZMU010000159.1, read as the reverse complement.
TAAAAACGAAAATGCACCAATGTTAAATAAAATCACTGGATATTTTAGAGCTTGCTATCAAGCCGACAATCGAGATTTAGTAATTAAGGATTTTTTTAGTACAAAAGTCGAAAAACGGTATCTTTTCGAGGGTAGCGAAGAGTTAATTAATGGTTTTTTGCCTTATACCCCCATTCCAAATGAGGAAGGAGAGGAATTATCTAAAATTTTAAAAATATATCAAAAAGAAAAAGAACTGTTTTATTGTTCTTTATTTATTGTCGGAAATTCGACTGAATCGAGCAAAAAAAATACTAGGATATGCGCTCCTCTTTTTATGTATCCAGCACAATTGCATTATATTGACGAAAATTTTTACGTAGAAATATCCAAAAGTCATAGGCGTGTAAACTATTCTGTTTTGTCGGAACTGCGTGGCGATTCTGATGATAACAGCGAGTTTTTTAACGAATTACTAAAAAACTTACCCGATGAAAACGTGAAATTTGGCGATGTTGGAGGAATAATGAAAGTTATAGCCAAGTATATTCCAGAAATAGACATATCAGAGACTTTGCTCTTTCCGAAACTTATTGATACAAAGAAGTTTAAGCGGATTGTGCAGCCAAAAAGATTGGCAGACTCAACCAAAATAAAAATAATAATTTCTTCTGGCATCGGTCTTATTTCCAAGTCGGTAGATACACTTGGCATTTTAAACGAAATGGCAGAAATTGCCAAAAACGACACTTTTTCTCCACCGTTGCGGTCGATGTTTAACAAAGAAAAGATTGAGTTTTCCGATGACTCTATTGGTCGCGTACCAGCTATTTTGAGTTTGGCGCAACAAAAACTATTCGACGTGGCAGATAAAAATCCGTTCACTCTCGCAGTTGGACCACCGGGTACAGGAAAATCATATACCATTGCAGCTTTGGCAATTGAACTTTTCAGCAAGGGAAAATCCGTACTAATAGCCTCGCGCACAGACCAAGCCGTTGATGTTGTAGCCGATAAGATAGAACAACAATTTGGTATTGATGGTGTTATTGTTCGTGGCGGAAAAAGCTCATATCTACGTGATTTACGGAAAATGCTTCAAAGTTTACTTAGCGGAATGCGCAGCCCTGACAAAAATGCGCAAAAAAACCTTAAAGCATCAGAAAAAGAATTTCGAAAAATTGATGCCAAAATAGCCAAATTGGAGAGCGAATTTGAACGTCGTGTAGAAAAAGAACAAGACTGGGGTTCATTTTTAGCTAATAATATTGGTAACAAAAACTTTTTTACTGGGCTGAAAACTAAATATATAAATTGGCGTACCGATGGCAGCAAACCACATTGGGAGCTGATTAGTGAGTTGGAAAATCTACTGCAAATAGAAAACACAAAAACAGTAGAGTATATCATGGAAAAATACTCACTGCAAGTAGAAAAAACACTAAATATTCATCGAGATGAGTTGAATGGTTTTCTCCAAGCCTTGAAAGCGCGAAGAAGCACAAGACAGTCCGAACTATTTGAAAATCTATGTTTTGATACAATATTAAGCACTTTTCCGATATGGCTTGTTAAGCTGACAGATATTTACAGAGTGCTGCCTTTGATTCCTGAAATGTTTGATTATGTGATAATTGACGAAGCTACACAATGCGATGTCGCCACCTGCATACCTGCTCTTCAGCGTGCAAAACAAGCCGTTTTTACTGGCGACCCAAATCAGTTGCGTCATATTTCGTTTCTTGCTAAAAGCCGTCAAGAGTTATTGTTAAAAGAATATGACTTGGAAGAATTTAATATTGAGCAACTTAACTACCGAAAAAAAAGCATTCTCGATTTTGTTTCGGAAGGAGCAACAAATCAGAATCAAGTAGTTTTTCTGAATGAACATTATCGTAGCACTCCCGCTATAATACGATTTAGTAATGAGCATTTTTACAGTAACACGCTAAATATCATGACAGAAAAACCTGATACGAGTTCAGATAAAGGTCTTGTTGCCTGTTTCTGCAATGGCGAAAGAAACAAAAATGGCGTAAATATTATCGAAAGCGAGTTTATTTTAGCAAAAATTAAAGAAATTATTAATACGCAAAAAGACTTATCAGACAATGCTTGTCAAAGTATTGGAATATTATCTCCTTTTAGAAATCAGGTCGATTTTACATCTAATTTAGTTTCAAGGAGTTTGAGTATCAACGAAATAGAGCGTCATAAGATTATTGTTGCGACAGCATACGGTTTTCAAGGCGAAGAACGTGATGCTATGTTTATCTCGTTTGCGCTTGATAACGAATCGCATCCTGCGGCATTTTATCATTTGAATAAACCAGATGTATTCAATGTTTCCATAACGCGAGCGCGCTCGGTTCAATATCTTGTTTATTCTGTTGCTATCAATAAACTTAAACCAGATTCTTTATTCCGAAAATACTTAGAAAGTGTAGATAATCAAGATATTGAAGATGCTCAGACAAGCGTAGAACTAAAAGACAATTTCCAAAAAGAAGTTACGGAGTTTTTAGGCTATTTGGGCGTTCAAGTTTGGCCAGCCTATGCTATTGCTGGGCATTGCATTGATATTGTGCTGAAAAACAAGGAGAAAACAATGGGAATAGACCTGATTGGTTTTCCTGGTGAGTATGCAGATGCGTTTTCTTTAGAGCGATATAAAATGCTAAATCGCGCTGGAGTACGCACATTTCCACTGCCTTATACTTTTTGGATAGCTGAAAGAAAACGTTGCGAAGACGAACTAAAAAGCTGGATAAATGTTTATGCTTAGGCAGTATTGACACTCTTACTGAAAACGCTTGCTACAAAGGCGTTTTGCGGCAGGGATTGTAGCGGTAGCTTGCTGAAGTGGCTTGTGTGTTTTCGGACGTGTTTTAAGAGCGACTGAAAGAAGCTCCTTAAAACACGTTTCCGAAACCACAAGGCACAAAGCAACTACAAGCGAAAAGCCCGAAAGCCGCCACAAAAAAGCTGATTGTCATTTTTATCCGCAAAAACACGCATAACGATTTTTTTTAGTGTGAATTGATTTTTATGAAAAAACACTGTATTATAATAATAACATCAAAACTTATAAACTCTTTATTTATAGATTTTTACTTGTTGTTATTTAAAGTAAAATTTAAAGTGTTTTTAGGACACATCTACGGAGCTAATTTATTTTAGATTATCCTTTGTTTCTATTAATAGAACAGCCCTATCGGGCTTGCAAAATACGTATAGAAGTTAGGAGAAATGCTCCGTAGAAGTGTCCTATTAATAGCAACTTTTACAAAATGCGATTTTGAACACAGTATCTGATAAGTTTTAGACCTTACTTGCTTTTGTCTGGGCTAGGTGGAATTGCGAGAACTTTTGATTTATAGGTTTTTAGCTCTTCCAAAACAACTTCAATAGCTTTGTTCAGTTGTTCGTCTTCGCCGGCATATTCTTTTGCTGGGTCGTTGTCAATTTCTATATCTGGCTCTACACCAACACCTTCGATGATAAATTTGCTTTCTGCTGCTGAGTATGATGCCGATTCGGGCTTGCGCAAATCTGTGCCATCGACAAATGGAAGTGAGCCCCAAATGCCAACAACGCCGCCCCAAGAGCGAATCCCGATTACTTTGCCCATTTTCAGTGTCTTGAAAGCGTGCGGAAATTGGTCTCCATCGGATGCCGAATAATTGTCGATGAGCATAACTTTCGGTCCATCAATGGCTTGTGTCGGAATGCTTGTGCCGTATGGAACGCCACGACGCATTTTTGCTCTAAATATCTCACGGTTAAGTCGTTCGATAAGCATTGGCGAGACATTTCCGCCACCATTTCCGCGGTCATCAATAATTAACGCTTTTTTGGTTAGTTGTGGATAAAAATGCTTCATAAACTCGTTCAAACCAGCAGGTCCCATATCTGGAACGTGAATGTAGCCAACTTTGCCATCGGTGGCTTTGTCCACTTTTTTTATGTTGGTTTGTACCCAGTCGTAGTAATATAACGAAGCCTCGTCTGCAATCGGCACAACAATGACTTTCCTTGCGCCTGATTCTGAGGCTTTTGTGTTCAGCGATAGTTCAACTTGTTTTCCGGCTTTGCCAATCAGAGCTTCGTAAACATTTTTCATTCTGTTTGTTGGCTCGCCATTCACGGCAACAATAAATTCGCCTACTTTTGCATTGATACCAATTTCTGTCAGTGGTGAGCGCAGTTTTTTGCTCCAATTTGCACTCTTCAGAATTTTTGTGATTTTGAAATATCCCGATTTATCTCTCTCTAGTTTTGCGCCTAATAAGCCTAGTTTTATGCGCTTGGGATGTGGATAATCGCCACCACTAATGTAAGCGTGTCCGCAATTTAGCTCGCCAATAAGCTCGCCAATAAGGTAGTTTAAATCGTGTTTGCTACGTACATTCGGAATCATAACGGCGTATTTATCGTGCATGTTTTTCCAGTTGACACCGTGCATATTTTCGACATAGAAAAAATCGCGCATCTGTCTCCATGCTTCATTGTAGATTTGTTGCCACTCTTCGCTTCGATTAACAAAAACCTTAACTTCGGATAAATTAATGGTTTTCGACATATCAACTTTGTTTTTTGGCAGGTCGATGACAGAGAATTTGCCGTGTGAATGAAGCAGCATTTTAGATTGATTTGCCGAAATGACAAATGAGTAATTTTTGTCTAATTTAGTTTCTTTGCGTGTCTTTAGGTTATAAAGTACCATGCCAGGTTTGCCAGAAACAGATTTGAAATGGTTTGCATAAACTGTCGAACCAACAACACTAAGGTTATAGTAATTAGATTGTTCCATAGGTAATTGTACGATTCTTTTCTGGATGTTTTCCAAATCAATTTTTATGGTCTTTGATTTGTCGTCAGATTTTTCATCATTTTCATCTTTCTTGTCTTCTATTGCAACTTCGTTATTTTCAGGAGCAAACGGAGATGGTGTGTCTTTAGCTAAAGTTATCAAATATACGCGCGACATATTTTTGTAAGCCGAGTTCCACTCAACATCATTGTAAATTGGGTTGAAATCGCGGTCGGAAATAAAAAACAGGTATTTTCCGTCTTTGTCAAACTTTGGACTATAAGAGTGATGCCATTTGTCTGTAACGGCAGTGAGCTTTTTTAATTTTATGTCATAAAGATAAATTTGATTCATTCCTTGCGAAGGCATTGTGAATGCAATCCAATTGTTATCCGATGACCAAGTTGCATCTCGAATGACGTTTGTGCTTGATTTTGTTACTGTCGTAACTTTCTTAGTATCAATGTTTACGTATTTAAGTTTGAACTTTCTGTCGTTGAAAAGAATTTTTTTGCTATCTGGCGACCACTCAACAGAAAAAATGTACGAATTTGAGCCTTTTGTCAGTTTGACAGCTTTTTCGCTTCCGTCTTGATTTTGCATATAAACCTCATACTCACCACTTTCATCGGATAAATATGCAATCCATTTTCCATCTGGCGACCATGCAACGCTACGGTCGTGTGCATTTGAACTTTGGGTTAAATTACGAGTTATTCCGCTTTTTGTTGGTATCGAAAAAATATCACCACGAGCAGAAACAACCACACGTTTACCGTCTGGCGAAACATCATAAGAGGAAATATTGGTTGTTGCATCTTTCAGTTCATTTCTGCCAAAGGCATAATCATCGGCAAGCTGAATTGCAATTTTTTTGCTTTTTTGAGTTTTAATGTCAAAAATATGTAAGTATCCACCATTTTCAAAAATGATTTTATCGCCACCAATCGAAGGAAATTTAATGTCGTACTTTGTGAAATTTGTAACCTTTTTTGTCTCTTTAGTCTTTGTGTTATAGACAAATAGGTTCATTGTGCGGTCGCGGTCGGAGCAGAAATAAACCTCGTCTTCGTGCCACATCGGAAAAATATCTTGGGCTTTGTTATCCGTTATATTTATTGTCTTTTTCGAGTTGAAGTCATAAATCCAAACATCGTCTGCCATGCCACCTTCGTAGTATTTCCAAGTCCTAAATTCGCGGAATACTCTGTTGAAAGCCAGTTTCTTACCATCTTTTGAGTAGCTGCAAAAGCCTCCTGTTGGTAACGGCAATTCTTCCGAAAGACCGCCATTCGCAGATACGCTAAACAACTGACCTTTGAAAGAGTTAAAAGAAGCTTTTCGTGAACGAAATACTACATTCTTACCGTCTGGTGTCCAATCCATTACAATGTTGTTTGGTCCCATTCTGTCCGAAACAACATCTCTACTCAACGTAGCTGTGTGCGTAAGTCGCAGTGGCGCACCACCTTGCGCTGGAATAGTAAAAATTTCGGTATTTCCATCATATTGTCCAGTAAATGCAATATGCTGTCCATCAGGCGAAAAGCGCGAAAAAGTTTCGTACCCGATATGACTTGTCAATTTGCGAGCCATTCCGCCTGTGCTTTGCACTGTGTATAAATCGCCGGCATACGAAAACACAACCTGATTTTCGTGTATTGACGGAAATCGCAATAAGCGTGCATCTTCTTGAGCAAAAGATAGTTGCGATGCGAAAAGAAGCAAAATAATTACAAATAATTTTTTCATGATTTTTCAATAATTAGACTTTGGACAAAATTATTAAAACTAATAAATAATAATCAATTAATA
>JAOZMU010000158.1 GCA_029934165.1 Bacteroidales bacterium | reverse complement strand
GAAAGGCAATGAGTATTGCGTGAAGAAAAATGGAGCGTTTGCACACCCTACCCTTCGGCTTTGGCACATTTGCTTTTTTGCCACCGCACCATAATAATACTGACAATTAAAATGGAAAATACATGCTTGATACAGTTTTAAAAATTGGAAATATTTATCGAAATTCTAACGAAGGATTGAAACATCATAGATATATATTATCTTTGGAAGACCAATTAAAACGAGAGAAAAAACTATCAGTTAATGATGTTAAATGTTATATAATTCCCGTTAAAGAAAAAAATGGAGAATTTATATTTGATTTAGACAAAATTGAAGAAAGGGAAACAAATGATGAAGATTATAAAAATTCAGTTTATTACTTAAATTTTAAAGAAACAGATAGTGACGGATTTCCAAAATATCTTTTTGGTGATATTGTAGTAAAAAATGCAGATTTTAAAATAACAACGAACTACAAAGTAAAATCAGGAAATAAAAAAACACCCTTTGAATTATGTGAAAAAAAGGAGATTGTTGATAGTTTGAAAGGTACTATTATCGAACGTTTTAGAAAAGCTCTTAAAATAAATCTAAAACAAATTGATAAAACTTTGCAAGCTCATAAAATTGTTACATTATGCTTTGAATTTGAGAATGGTAAAAGGTGGCATGAACTTGACAATGTTTTAGAACTCATTAATTATAAAATATTAGAGTTATTTACAAAACCTGTCTTAGATAGTGATAATATCACACTTTATAAGTTTTTATATAAAACAATTGGAAATATAACTCCCAATTTTAAAGAAAGTTACAGTTATAAGGTGAAACAGTTTAAATCAAATGATTTTTATAATTTATTATATTCTGTCAATTTTACGGAATATACTTTCAAAAGACTGAAAAACATAGGAATTTGTGCGCTTCCTAACTTATCTGATAAATATATTGAAGAAACTGATAACAAGATAATTATTGACAAATTGAACTTGTTTTTCAAAATTAAAACAATATCTGAAAAGGTAGAATTAGAAAAAACAGTGCAAACCAAACAAAAAACATTTGACAATTTATTTGAAACTCTGGTGGATAATAGTTTTGATGATAAGGTCAAATTTGACATAATTTTATTGAAACCAAAAAGTGGAGCCAGTACACCGCCCGTTGACTTAATTGAAATATCAAGTATTGAAAAAAGTCAACTCAAAGAAATCCACAATAAGATAATTGAAGTCAAATTATTAATTAAACAAAAAGCTAAAAAAGAAAATGAAAACTTCGATATTTCAAAACTTCAAATTGAGAACAGTTTTCAATTAATTTTAGGAGGTGTTGGAGAAAAAGGGAGTCTTAAATATCAGTTTCATTTACTAAAAGTGTTGCCTCAAATATATTCAGGTACATATTACCAAGACCCAACACTTCTTCCCGCTTTTGTTGAAAAAGTGGAATACAATATCAGAAACAGTATAGGAGAAAAAGACACGAAACATCCTAAATTTAACTTATTAAAGTACAAATTTTATTTGTTAATGGAAATTCAAAAAAAAGAAAATCTTATGGAAAAAAGCGAAAGTTATAAACTTGGTTTGCAACTTGGAATACTTGCTCGACCATTTGCAAAACGCTGGAAAAATCCAGAAAGCCCGATAGCTTCTTTTGAAAAAGCTTATGTTGGCAATCTTACTAAGAAAATATCAAGCACCAAAGAACTTGATGAGTTTACATCATTTTTAATGGAGAAACTTAGTATTCATGAAAAGACGGAGTATCCGTTTGGTAAAGCTTATACTGATGCATTTCAAGAATTAATAAGTATCAGAAAACGTATTGATGTGAACAAATATAATAAACACCGCTGTGCATTAGGCTTTTTTGAAAATTATTATGCAATTTAAATATTTAAAATCAGACTGATAACAAATAAAATATAAAACAATGGAAAATAAAATTGAAAAATCGGAAGTCATTTTTTTATACGAAAGCAAGTATTCAATTCCAAACGGCGACCCTTTTACCGGTGAACAACGTTACGATGAAGAAACAAAAAAAATACTTGTAAGTGATGTACGTATAAAACGCAATATACGCAATTATCTTGAAAAGCAAGGTAAACAAATTTTTGTAACAGATAAAACAGAACTTGGACTTGCAACTGCAAAAGATATGCTAATCTATCTTGCAAAGAAAAGTAAACTTCACAATGTTCCTGATATATTAAAATATTGTATTGATGTCAGATTATTTGGAGGTATTTCTACATTAAAACATGATGAAGCTAAATTGGATAATATTTCATATTCGATTTCAGAAAATATTATTCAAAAACTACCAAATGTAAATGAAAATATTATTGAAAAGCTAAAAAAAATTGAAGGTAAAATTTTCACAGAAAAAGAAGTTTTCATCAATGAAGTTAAAGCTCTGTTGGAAGAGGAAGATTTTAATAATTTGCAAAAAGCCATTATCAAAAAGGCTGAAACAAAAGATAAGATTGCATTAGCAAATCCACATACAAATATTACTGGACCTGTACAATTTGCATTGCTTAATCCATCACTAAATAAATCCAATCTTCGTTTACACCAGAATACAACTCATTTCAAATCAAAAGATAAAAACAAGCAAAGTTCAATCGGTACTACTTCACTTGTTCCTTATGCAATGTGTCAAATACAAGGTTGGATAAATCCTTATGTTGCGGAAAATAGCGGTTTGAAAAACGATGATTTAGATTTAATGTTCAAAGCTTTGTGGCATAGCACAAACGGTAGTGAATATACACGAACAAAAAGTAACCAACACGCAATATTATTATTGCAAATTGTTTACAATAAGCCTAATGATAAAGTTTATGGAACAGACCGACTTATAAAACTTGTAACAGAAAAGCAAGAAGAAGAAATTCGCAATATGCAAGATGATTTCACATTGAATTTTGATAAATTATTCGAAATTTCAAAATCTGATAAAATTAAGGAAATACATTACTTTACTGAAATTAAGGAAATTAAAGAACAGCTCACTTCTGTTAAAAAATTCAAAGAATTAAGTTTGTGATATGAAAGGAATTAAACTTAAAATATATGGAAATTGGGCACATTTTAAGAAGCCGGAAACAAACAATAATCCACTTTCGCATGATTTCATTACCAAAACCGCACTTATTGGATTAATCGGGGCAGTACTTGGTATTGAACGAAAACCAATGAAAGATGTATTTCCTCTATTAAGCGAAAATTTGAAATATGGAGTTTGTGTAAGAAATGCTGTACAAAAGCAATCTTGGGGATTTACACTTCGTAGTCTGAATAAAATTTTCGATAAATATACTAATAGTGTGGTAAAAGCACCTAAGCAAATGGAATTTATCAAAAATCCTAATTATGAAATAATTATTGGCATAGTTGACAACCCGATTGCAGAAGCCGAAAAATTATTTAGTGATTTTGTTTTAGCAATAAAAAAAGGGAAAGCTAAATATACACCAGTATTAGGGTTGCATAATTGTCCGGCAGAAATTGAATTTTGTAACGAGGGTATTTTACAATATGAAAAAAACGGAACTTTTGAAACCAAAGGTTTTGTTTCTTCAAAACATCAGCCTGAAATCACTGAATTTCGTTTAGGCTTCGATAAAATTCCTACTTATCAAAACAATGACTTTTGGAATTTGCCGGAAAAATATTTACAAGTTGTATATCCAAGTCAAGAGCAGAGTTTAACAGTTAAAGGTGAACATTACATTTACGAACACGACAATAATTACAAATGGTTTCTGATATAAGTAAATATAAATCACACCCGAATAAAAAATTATCCGTTCATATTGAAGGGGTTTTAAATAAGGTGCAAAAACGTACATCCTTAAAAATTGCTGAAATTTCGGCAATCTTTCACGATTTAGGAAAAATAAATCCTCATTTCCAAAAAAAATTGAACGACCAATTTACAGATAATGAATATAGTAAACATTCTTATCTTTCTGTTTATTCATTTTTGTGTTTTGGCAAAAGCAACCCGAAAGAATTTAAAGATATTCTAAAAGGTGATTTGTCAAATCTTTGGTCAATTGTGGCGATAATTGCACATCATCATGGTAATTTACCGAATTTCAATAGAGGCATTCTAAATGAAACACTAAAACGTAGTTTAGAAAAATTTATACTAACTAAACCATATTTACCATTTTCTCAGTTTCTTAATATAGAAATGGAGTTTTTACATGAAGAATTTTCTCAAAATGAAAATTCTAATATTTTTGATGTAATCAGTTTTGATAATGAAAAATGGAAGGAAAATGCTTTAATCAATTTTATGCAAACTCAATTTGCTTTTGCTGCACTTATTGAGGCAGATAAAAGAGATGCAGCCGAATTGAATAATTTCTACTTTGACTTAAAAATTGAAAATTCAGTAAACGAACTTTCAGCTTCTTTGTCTGAGACTTTTGAGAAATTCAAATCTGAAACACCTCTTAACAAATTGAGAACAGAAATCAGGATTGAAGCTGTTAAAGGAATTTCCGAAGCCTTAAAAAATGATAAACGATTATTTGAGCTTACAGCACCAACTGGAGCAGGAAAGACATTTACATTACTTGCATTAGCAGAAGAAATACAACGACAAAAAGGAAATTATGGAATTATTTATGCCTTACCATTTTTATCTATAACAGAACAGGTTCAAGAGATTGCAAATAAGTTACTAAATGACATTTTACCTGTTAGTTCAAAGTCTCAAAATGAACGTTTAGAAAAATTACAAAAACTGTATGAAACTGAACAGACAAAAGAGAATTTAAAGGAATTGCTAAAAGAAGATTTTATCCAACAAACTTTTGACCATCCATTTATTATCACAACTTTCGTTCAACTATTTGAAACCCTTGTAAGCAATCGCAATTCTACATTATTAAAACTTCCAAATTTCAAAAATAGAATAATTCTGATAGATGAAATTCAGGCTTTGCCGCCAAAATTATATATTTTTTTCACGGCATGGTTAGACGAATTTTGCAGGTTAAACAATTCTTTTGCAGTTCTTTCAACAGCTACAATGCCAGATTTTAAAATAGTTAATAAAGGAAAAATGTTAAATTACATTAATCCAAAAGAATTATTCAAAAACTACAAAAAACCTATTAAAATTCTTGAACCTGAAAAATTTTTCTCACAAGATGTATTTAATAGGTATCAAATTAATATTATCAAAGATAACAATTTCGCAATAAACGATTTAGGGAAACATGTTCAAGAACAAGAACAATCATGTTTAATAGTTCTCAACACAATTGATGACACCAAGCAACTATACGAATATTTAGAAGAGCTTGAAAATTGTATCCTTTTAAACACTAATTTTATACCCGAAGACAGGTCTAAGAAAATTGAAACTGCAAAACAACATCTTGATAAAAACGAAAGAATTATATTAATTTCAACTCAACTTATTGAGGCAGGTGTAGATATCGACTTTCCAATAGTTTATCGTGATTTATGCCCTTTGCCAAGTTTGATACAAAGTGCCGGACGATGTAACCGTAACAAAAAAAGACAATTTGGTCAGGTTTGGTTTTTTGAGCTTATTAAAGAAAGTGGCAAACATAGTGCTGAATTAATTTATAGAAACGAGGGAAAACAGTTTTTAAGCTTTGTCAGACAGGAAGTTAAAACTACAATCTTGGAAAAGGATTTATTTAACATTCAAAAGAAATTTTTTAATTATATTTCAGTAAATCTTACAATTGGTGAATATGAAACGAAAGAGGGAAAAATGAATATGATTGAGTGTGTTAATAACGCTGAATTTGATACACTTGGTAAATTTCAATTAATCCCAGAAAACAAATTTGGAAAACAATATCAATACTATGTTCGGAGAGATTATAATGACAATAGCTATGATGAATTATTGGACATCATGTTCAACTCAATAGAAACCAACGATTATGAAAAACGGAAAAAGAATAAAATTGCTATAAATCTGAAAATAAAGAAGATGAGTAATAGAATATTACAAGTTAGAGTTTACAACGATAAAGACGCACCAAATTTTGAGAATATAAATAAAGAATATTTTAACATTCGAGTTTTGAGGGACTTAGAAGATTACAATTTTGAAACAGGATTAAACAAAAAAGGATTTTCGGTAGTCCCTGCATAACAGTGTTGGTGTGATTATCAAATAGTTACAGGGTTGTTTTGAAATAAACAAAATCAAATTTCACTTAATAATCAAACGATTAAAAATTAAATTTCTACATATTTTCATCGACCAACACTATTTTGTAAGGACTATCAGATTTACAGTGTTTTAGAGTCCTAAGATTTAAGAGCTATTTTTGTCATAACCTTTTGTAAGTAAGCATAAAAATGAGAATATTTGAAAACAAAGAAAAAGGCAGACTACTTTTCATAATATTTTTATATCTTTGACACAGTCGGCATTAGTTGATTGACGCTCTAAAACACTCATTAGGATTAGGTCGTTTTTTTTGAATGTTTAATGTTTTATAAAATATAAACACATGAAGATAGGTGTTGTAGTTTTTTCGCATGGTAGTTGCGACCGCGATTTAAAATATGTATTGGAAGAAATAATGGAAACCGAAGTTGTCGAGTTGTGGCACAAAGACCAAGAACTGCAAAGCGTGGACGCTATCATCATGTCTGGCACATTCTCTTACGGCGACCATTTGAGAAGCAAACAAAATATACGCTATTCGCCTATTTTTCATAGTATTATAGAATATGCAAAAAACGGCGGATACGTTTTTGGGTTCGGAAGTTGCTTCCAGCTTTTGTGCGAAACAGGATTGCTGCCTGGTGCATTGCTCGAAAACATGAACGACCAATTCATTGCTAAAAGTCCTTATTTTAAAGTAGTTAGGAAACATATTGACACAGATTATGCACTGAAACTACCTGTTGCCCACCGCGAAGGACGATATTATATTGAAGACGATATACTTGGCGATTTGTATCGTCATAAGCAAATTGTTTTACAATACTCGACAGAAGACGGCGAAATGACTCACGAAGCAAATCCAAACGGCTCTCTTGATAGCATTGCCGGGGTCTGCAACCGCGAACGCAACGTTTTCGGGCTTATGCCACATCCCGAACGTGCTGTTGACGATGAATTAGGAAATACGGACGGAAAACATCTTTTTGAGCTTATTTTTGAAACTATTCGTGGCGAATCGTGAGATTTGGATAAATACTCAAAAACGGGTTGTTAGCATGATTTTGTGCTGACAACCCGTTTTGTAAATTTCAGAATGTCAGCAAATTAAGAATTATAGATTTTATGCAATCTGAAAAGTAGATTATTTAACCTAATTTAGTACCTGTAAAGAAATTACATTTACATCTTGGCATTTATAGGTTTAATT
>JAOZMU010000157.1 GCA_029934165.1 Bacteroidales bacterium | reverse complement strand
GTTCCTTGCAATGTGTTAAATATCAAGTTGTAAGGGCGAAGTCAGAAACTTGAGTCATTGAGTTTACATAAAAATGATAAGTTTGTAAAAATTTATATCATTGATTATAAGCATATAACAAATCTATTATTAAGTAACAAGTTTATTACTAAAAAAATACATCACGAGAAAAATTGCTTTACGCGCTCAATAGCTGAACACAATTTGTCGATTTCGTCTTGTGTATTATATAAAGCAAAAGACGCACGAACCGTACCAGTAATTCCAATTTTCGTCATTAATGGCTGCGTACAATGATTTCCTGTACGTACTGCAATTCCCATTTTGTCTAACAACATACCTGTATCATAATGATGTATATCACCTACTAAAAAAGATATAACGCCAGATTTATTTTTAGCATTTCCAATAATTCTCAAATCAGGAATGAGAGAAAGCTGCTCTGCTGCATATTTGAACAATTTTTTTTCGTAAGTCTCAATATTCTCAATTCCAATATGTTGTATGTAATCTATCGCCTTTCCGAGTGCCATTGCACCAACATAATTTGTTGTGCCTGCCTCAAACTTCAGTGGTAATTCGGCGTAGGTAGTTTTCTTAAAAGTTACAGTGTCAATCATATCGCCACCGCCTTGATATGGTGGCATTTCATCGAGCCAACTTTTTTTTCCGTACAACACACCAATACCAGTGGGCGCATACATCTTATGTCCCGAAAAAACATAAAAATCGCAATTAAGCTCCGATACATCAACGGTTGTATGTTGCACAGCCTGAGCGCCATCAATCAAAATGGCAGCTCCTGCTTTGTGAGCTAGGTCAATAACTTCTCGAATTGGATTAACCGTTCCTAATGAATTGGAAATATGCGTAATTGCAACTAATTTTGTTTTATTACTTAGCATATTCCTAAAATCGTCCATGCATAACTCACCATTCTTATCAAACGGAATTACACGTAGTTTTGCACCGACTTGCTCGCACAACATTTGCCATGGAACTATGTTTGAATGATGCTCCATTTCGCTAATAATAATCTCATCGTCTCGGTGAATATACCTGCGTCCAAACGAATGCGCAATAAGGTTGATAGACTCGGTAGTACCACGAGTAAAAATCACCTCGGTTTCGGATTTTGCATTGATGAAATCACGTACTTTTTGGCGTGCTTCTTCGTATGCATCTGTCGAGAATTGACTCAATTGATGAACTCCACGATGAATATTTCCATTAATTTCGGAATAAAATTTTGATATAGAATCAATTACCTGTTTGGGTTTTTGGGTTGTTGCTCCGTTATCAAGGTAAATAAGTGGTTTTCCAGCTATTTTTTGCTCCAAAATCGGAAAATCACTCCGAATACTATTTATATTGTAATTCATCTGCCCCGTTTTTCGTCATTAATTATTTGTGGCACTCGCCTTTTTCTTTAGTAGCATCTATGCGTTTAGAAACCAGATTCTCAATATGTTGACTATACTTTTGATTTTTAACCTGCTTCAAAACTTCGCCGATAAAAGCTTTTAGCAACATTTTTCGCGCGCCGTCTTTCGATATTCCACGCGCACTAAGGTAAAACAATGCTTCATCGTTCAAGCGTCCCGTTGTTGAGCCATGCGAGCATTTAACATCGTCTGCATAAATTTCTAATTGTGGTTTACTATAAATTTTAGCAGTTTCCGACATTAAAATATTATTATTTGCCTGATTTGCGAGTGATTTTTGAGCGTTTTTAGCCACATTTACACGCCCTAAAAATACGACAGAACTAAAATCGTCTGCTATGGCTCGATAAATCTGATTACTTTCGCAGTGAGGTTTTGCATGATTGATATTTGTATAATTATCAATGTGTTGCTTCTTATCTGCCAGACTAATTCCAGATAAATTTGCACTACAATTTTCGTCTAAAAACTCAATCTTCAGTTCATTGCGTACAAGTTTTCCGCAAAAAGTAACTGTATTACAATCGTATCTACTATCACGTTCTTGCCAAACAGATTGGTGATTCGTTTGCATTCCATGATTTCCCTCGCCTTGCAAAATCATTTGAGATAATTGCGCATTTTTTGAAATAAATGCTTCCGTAACAACATTCGTCCAAGAGGCTTCGTCTGTAAAAGAATGGTATGTTTGAAATAGTTCTATGCGGCTATTTTTGCCTACAACAATTAAATTTCGGAACTGTGTAAAAGGTTTTCCGCTATCGGAACTTATGACATGAATAACGTGTAAAGCCTTGTCTATTTGCGTGTTATCGGCAACCTCAAGAAACATACCCTCGGTAGCTTGCACGGAATTGAGAGTCGTGAAAATATTAGTTTCCGAAATATTGGTTTTTTCGAAAAAACTATTAAATACAGAATTATTACTCTCACGAGCATCTGTAATTGGCTTAATTTCAATTCCTTTTGCAAAGCAAGAGTCTGATAAATCGGCGCAAAATTTGCCATTAACAAATATAATTTTATAATGTGGCAAATCTGAGATTGCTAATTTTTCAATATTCTCATTACTAATGCGTCCAGATACATTTGTTGAGTATTTGTGCATAAGCAAAGGCTCAATCGAGGTATGTTTCCAATCCTCATCGTTTTTAGACGGAAAACGGCTGGTATTGTATCGATAAATTGCCTTCGTCCTAATATCGTCGGGTGCTACAAACTTCTTATTTTCAGCAGAAAAGAATGTTAGCAATTCATCTTTAGTAAATTTATTTTGTGTCATTGTAATCACTTTTTAAAACAAACGTTATTTGCCGTCATCTTCTTTTTTAATCCAGTCGTAGCCTTTTTCTTCAAGCTCCAATGCAAGCTCGCGCCCGCCGGTTTTTACGATACGTCCATTATACAAAACGTGGATAATATCCGGCACAATATAGTCCAGAAGACGCTGATAATGAGTAATAACGATGCTTGCATTCTCTGAGGTTTTAAGCTTATTTACTCCATTGGCAACAATACGTAGTGCATCAATGTCTAAGCCAGAATCTGTTTCGTCCAGAACCGCTAATTTTGGCTCTAACATAGCCATCTGAAAAATTTCGTTTTTCTTCTTTTCGCCACCAGAAAAGCCCTCATTTACAGAACGATTGGATAATTTTGCCTCCATTTCGACCAAAGCCTTTTTTTCTTTCATAAGCCTTAGAAAAGCCGAAGGAGCAATTGGCTCTAACCCTTTGTGTTTACGATGTTCATTTACAGCAGCTTTCATAAAATTTGTAATGCTAACTCCCGGAATTTCAACAGGATACTGAAATGCAAGAAAAATGCCCTCACGCGAGCGTACTTCAGAGGATAATTCTAACAAGTCAATGCCATCAAAATCAATATTGCCAGCCGTTACCTGAAATTTTTCGCGACCAGCTAAAACAGAGGCAAGTGTACTTTTTCCAGAACCATTTGGTCCCATAATTGCGTGAACTTCGCCTTTTTTTACCTCAAGGTTTATCCCGTTTAATATCTTTTTGCCATCAACAGATGCGTGTAAATTATTTATTGTAAGCATATTAAATGTATTTCTATTATTAAATTTATCCAACACTTCCTTCCAATGTAAGAGAAAGTAATTTTTGTGCTTCGACAGCAAATTCCATCGGTAGCTGATTTAATACTTCTTTTGCAAAACCGTTAACAATCAGACTTACAGCACTTTCGCTATCTAATCCGCGTTGCTGACAATAGAACACTTGGTCTTCCGAAATTTTCGATGTAGTAGCCTCATGTTCAACTGTTGCCGTCTGGTTATTCACTTCTATATACGGAAAAGTATGAGCGCCACATTTATCGCCTATTAATAAAGAATCACACTGCGAAAAATTACGTGCATTAGAAGCATTTTTAGCAACCGTAACCAAACCCCGATAGCTATTACTACTGTGTCCCAAAGAAATACCCTTCGATACAATAGTGCTTTTTGTATTTCGACCTAAGTGAATCATCTTAGTCCCTGTATCCGCCTGCTGCATATTATTTGTTACCGCAACTGAGTAAAATTCGCCAATAGAATTATCTCCTTTCAAAATAGTGCTTGGATATTTCCATGTAATTGCCGAACCGGTTTCAACTTGTGTCCAAGATATTTTTGAGTTTGCTCCTCGACAAATTCCCCTTTTTGTAACAAAATTATAAATTCCGCCCTTTCCGTTTTTGTCGCCAGGATACCAATTTTGCACAGTAGAGTATTTTACGTCCGCATTTTCCATTGCAACTATCTCAACAACAGCAGCATGAAGCTGATTCTCATCACGCACGGGCGCAGTACAACCCTCAAGATAGCTAACTTTGCTTCCAGCATCTGCCACAAGCAAAGTACGCTCGAATTGACCTGTATTGGCGGCGTTAATCCTAAAATACGTAGATAATTCCATCGGACACTTTACACCTTTGGGTATATATGCAAAAGAACCATCGCTAAACACCGCCGCGTTTAATGCAGCATAGTAATTATCGCTATATGGTACTACCGTGCCAAGATATTTTTTTATCAACTTTGGATATTCTTTTAGTGCATCGCTGAACGAGCAAAAAATAATTCCCTTTTCGAGCAATGTTTCCCTAAATGTTGTGTGAACAGAAACGCTGTCTATTACCGCATCTACCGCAACTCCAGCAAGAACTTTCTGCTCATCAAGCGGAATACCAAGCTTCTCAAACGTGTCTAACAATTCCGGATCAACCTCATCTAAACTATTAAATTTAGGTGTGTTTTTTGGCGCAGCATAATAGCTAATATCCTGAAAATCTGGTTTTTTGTAAGATAAATGAGCCCAGTTTGGCTCGCTCATTTTCTTCCAATACCGAAAAGCCTTTAGGCGAAACTCAAGCATAAATTCAGGTTCTTCTTTTTTTGCAGAAATTGCACGTACAATATTCTCACTCAAGCCTTTAGGAAAAACATCCATGTCGATTTCCGTTGTGAAACCAGCTTCATATTCCTTATTCGCAAATTCGTTTATTATTTTGTCGTCATCCTTTTTCATAGACTTGGATTTCGTCTGTTTTTATGTGTAGTTGATAGTTTCATTAGCTTTCAGAAATGCGTTTGTTTTGTATAATTGCAATAAGTAAAATGAATTTAATAAAGTAAGCCATTAAAATTCCTAACTAAAACTAAATCAGGCGTAAGCAAAATTATTAATTATTAATTTTCCATTACTAAGTATTATTTATTAGGAAAATATTATGCTAATACTCAGGTAAATAATAACCAGAAAAGGTCATCGTTTTTACACTCCTACTTAGTAAAGTGAAAAAATAACTTAGTCCAATAAATTTTGTAACATGAACTATTATCAGGAGTAAGCCAATTTGTAATTCGTATCCACTCAATCAGTTACAAAACTTTTACACATGCCATAAATGCTATTTAGAATTAATCTAAATTAAGTGCAAAATTACAAATTTTATCTACTTATCAAAATTTTTTTGCCCTAAATTTCCGCTCCTATTTAACCAAAAAATTTCCGAGCTTATACTAAATTCAATATGTATGACATTTTTAAATTGTATTTTGTAAACGCCTGTAAATCAACACCTTGTAAAATCCGCAAAAATTATTTAAACTGCTGATTATTAGAGCAATATGTTTTTATACATTGGAAATGTCATACACATTGTAAATTAAGTTAAATAATTTACTTTTAAGATTACATAAAATTCTTATTTTCAAGCGATAGCCAATTCTTAATTAGTATATTTACTAAATACTGTGTATGTTTCTTATGAATCAAATAAACTTAACACTTTTTATGGGCGGCTTCGGGCTTTCCGCTTGTAGTCGGTGTGCTGCCATGCGTTTTTGGCAAGCGTTTTGGCGTGGGCTTCTTTCAGTCGCCACGCCAAAACGCGCCAAAAATCGCATGCCAACAAACCGAGCTACCGCTACAATCCCTGCCGCAAAACGCCTTTGTAAGTACTCTTACAAAAGTTCTTACGCTTTTTATTAACCTAAGTTATTAATTCACAGCTTAAACGTTTCATAAAAAATAGGTCTTAGACCTTAGCAAGCAATTAGATAAAACGAAAAAAACGCTGATTAATTTGTTCTTCATTCAAATTCATTTTTCAATAAATAAAAATACCCAGTCTGAAATCTATTCAAACTGGGTATTTAAAAAATATTGCTGTCGGTATGGCTTCAATCAATACCGACAGTAACAATACGGTAGAGATTGTAGCGCAGTCTTCAACTGTTTTTACGTAAATTTATTTTTATGACCAAAAACACAGTAAGGCTAAATGTAATCTCTTCTAATCAATAATCCCTTCTCTTCTAAGGCTTTAGTAACTTTTTTTATCAATTTAACCTTTTTGTGAAGCGGTAAAAATACCGATTTGAATCCATTTAATATTAAGTATTTTAACTCATCAGGCTTTACGTTATAATACTTGATAACTTTTAGGTATTCATCTGTTAGCGTTGTTTTGGAAATGAGACGATTATCCGTATTTATTGTTACGCGTAAACCGAGGTCGAAATAAAACTTGAGAGGATGATGTTCGTAGCAATCAACGGCTTTGGTTTGCACGTTTGATGTTACACACATTTCGAGCGGAATGCGGTGGTCGTTGATGTAGTTCAATAAATCGCCATTCTCGCGCAACCGCGTACCATGCCCAATTCTGTTTGCACTAATGTAATGAATTGCCTGATGAATAGATTCTGGTCCGTATGCTTCGCCGGCGTGTACTGTGGTGTTAATGTTATTATTTCTAATACGATAGAAAGCCTCTTTATGGTCTTTTGCAGGAAAATCTTTTTCTGCTCCAGCCAAATCGAAACCGACAATTCCACGGTTTTTATACGCAACGGCTAACTCGGCAGAAATAAGTGATTCTTCGGGTGTGGTGTGCCTAATTCCGCATATAATTATACCCACTTGAATATTAAAATCCTTTTCGGCTTTTTCCGTACCCTTCAGAATTGCATTAATAACTTCTGTCAATTTCAGATCGCCTTTGATGTGAAAAAGAGGTGCAAAACGAATTTCAAGATACCAAATATTTTCTTTAGCACAATCCTCGGCTAACTCGTAAGTAGCTCTGGTTAAGGCTTTTTCAGTCTGTAAAACAGAAATCGTAATATCAAAAGGACGCAAATACTCTTCAAGGCTTTTACACTCATCGCCGACCTCCAAAATTGCACGCAGTTCGTCTTCGTTGTCCGTCGGAAGCTCAACATCAAGCTCATTTGCAAGCTCAATAATTGTTTCAACTCTCATTGAACCATCAAGGTGGCAATGCAACTCGGCTTTTGGCAAACTTGTTACAAATTCTCTAGTTAATTCTATCATAATTTTATTTTTATTCTATTAAACTAATTTTTGTATTTTGTTGCAAAAAAATTTAAGCTAAAGTACAAAAAAAAATTAATTAAGAGCCTATTTTCGATTACTAAAGTTCTCGGAATACC
>JAOZMU010000156.1 GCA_029934165.1 Bacteroidales bacterium | reverse complement strand
TTATTTGCTGTTTGTTGCTGATTTTCAGTCAAATAGTAAATCGTTGTCTCAATATAAAAAAATGCGGAAGGCACTTAAAGCCCCGAAAATATATATTTATCTCTGTTTTTTTGAACATCAAAAGTAGAATATTTTTTAAATCAATTTGTGTTTGAATAGAAATTTCTCAACTTTGTTAGTTCCAGAAGCAGGCTAAAAATACTGATAATCAATAATAAACAAAAATGCTACGACCAATAAATCTAATATTTTCTTTTTTGCTGCTATGCCTTTCGCATCAAATTGTAGCGCAAACTATTGTCATAAAAGATTCTACGACGAATAAACCAATATTTAATGTTGCAATATTTTCACCAGATTTCACTTTTGGCATTATTTCGGAATACGATGGCTCGGCAAAAATTGAAAACTTTGGCAATCATGACACACTGATTATCAGACACTCGGCTTATGAAACCAAGCGGGTTTATGGTGCTTTGTTGCAAGAATTGCTGCGAGAAAATTGCGTTACAACATTACATTTGCTTCCACGTATTTATTCGCTGAATTATTCGATAAGCGTGGCTGCAAAAAGAATAGAATCTGACCTCGAAGTATCTGCTATGTACGATGTTATACCCAAACGAGAGCTTGCAAATTCTGTTGCTCGCACTTCTGCCGACATTTTACAAAGCACCGGAAATATCTCAATCCAAAAAAGTCAAGGCGGTGGCGGAAGCCCGATTCTGCGTGGCTTTGAGGCAAACAAAGTTTTGCTCGTCATTGATGGTGTGCGGATGAACAACGCTATTTATCGAAATGGACATCTGCAAAACTCCATAACCGTTGATAATGGGATACTTGAGCGTGCCGAAGTCTTGTATGGTCCAGCATCGGTAGTTTACGGAAGCGATGCACTTGGCGGTGTGATTCATTACTATACAAAAGACCCGCAACTATCACAAAATAAAGATACTATATGTTCAAAAGCCGGCGATTCTGTCGTTGTTGTTGGGTCGCAGCAATTGAGTAGTTATGTTCAACATTCGACGGCAGACAATTCGTATAAATTGCATTTTGATATGAACTTAGGTTTCCGAAAATGGGCTTCGCTTACAAGCGTAACAATCAGCAACTTTGGAGACATTATTGCCGGCAAAAATCGTAATCCAGATGTTACCAATGAATACGGTTTGTTGTTTCATTATCCAGTTCGTTTGGACAATCGCGACACTATGCTAACCAACTTAAATTCAAGGGTTCAGCATAATACCGGCTATTCGCAATACGATTTTCTTCAAAAGTTTTTATATGTCAAAAATCCAAAAGTCAAGTTTATAGCAAATTTGCAATATTCAACTTCAACAAATGTCAGCAGGCTCGATAAACTTAACGATTACAATGGCGATTATTTGAAATATGCCGAGTATCACTATGGTCCACAAAATAGGTTGTTGCTTTCTGGCGAAATGCACCTAACAAAAGAACGACGTTGGGCAGACGATATTTCACTCGTAGCAGCCCGCCAATCAATTGATGAAGACCGAGTTAGCCGCAAATTTAATTCCGATGCAAGCAATAATCAATTAGAAGATATTAATGTTTATAGCATAAATTTAGATGCTCTTAAACAACTCGGAGAGAATCGTTTGTATTATGGTAGTGAGCTGACATTCAATACATTAACTTCGACAGCGCATTATTCTGACATAAACACAGGCGAGAAATCATTTTCTCAAACAAGGTATCCTGATGGTGATAATTTTACTCAGAGCTATTCTGCGTATATTGGTTTTAAAATCAAATTTCACGAAAAATTCATTACCGACATTGGCGGAAGATACACATATTCGAGCTTGCATTCTACATTTAAAAATTCCGAATTGGTTTTGCCTTTCGATGCAGTAGATATTGAAAATGGCGCACCAACAGGGAGTTTAAGTTTAATTTTTACGCCTACCAAAAGTTGGAAATTTAACTTCATTGCCTCGACAGGATTTCGGATACCAAATATTGATGATTACGGAAAGATAAGAGCTAAAGATGAGCAAGTTACAGTGCCAAACGATGAGATAAAACCAGAGTATGCCTACAACCTTGAGGCTGGTACAACTTTGTCGTTAGGCAGTCATTTCAAAGTTAACGCAACTGCTTTCCACACTTGGCTAATTGACGCGATTGTGCGCAAAAACTATTCGTATGGTGGCGTAGATTCGCTGGAGTACGATGGCGATATGTATCGTATGGTTGCAAACACAAATGCGAGCAAGGCATTTTTGAATGGTGTTTCTCTTAGTTTGAACGCTTTTACCGATGTTAGGCTGTGGTTTGACAAAGGAGTAATTTCGTATAAAGCTACGTTTAATTACCAAAAGGGGCGTAATCTTACAGACGGTGTTAATCTTGGGCATATCCCGCCGTTTTTTGGGCGTTTCGGGGTTGCCTATCGTTCTCGTTTAATGGTTGTTGAGGCTTGGATGGATTATGCCGGACGCAAAAAGATTGAGGATTTTTCGCCATACAACGAAGATAATGATAATGAGGCAGATGCACTTGGCTATCCAGAATGGCAAACCCTAAATTTCAAGGCTTCGTACAATTTTGGCAGGTTTGTAACTTTGCAAATCGGTGTCGAAAATATTCTCGATTTACATTATCGGACTTTCGCATCGGGAGTAACGGCAAGCGAGCGAAATTTTATTTTTTCGATTCGGACGAGAATATAAAAAAAAGCTATTTATTAACTGTAAATGAGCTGTTTACAATTAATAAATAGCTTTAATATCTAAAAGTGAGAATTAATCTAATTCTTTTCGATTTCTTCTTCGTTGGCTCTCAATTTACATTCTTTTATACTTATAAAAACTGCGCCCAAAAGAATTAAACAGATTAATATTGAAGTTGTTAGAGCTATAATATTTCCTGTTTTGTGCGATTTTGGATTAAATTCAAACTTAATCTCATGCTCGCCAGCCGGAATTGGCAATCCACGAATAACGTAATCGGCTCTTACGTGGTCGACAGGTTTGCCGTCAATCGTAACTTCCCAACCATGAGGATAATAGACCTCCGAAAACAGTGCCAAACGTCCATTTGTCGATTTCGATTTATATGTGATTGCATCGGGTTTATATTCAGTCATATATATTGTATCGGTTTGCGTTGCAGCTCCAAATTCTACCGTCTTTAGAATATCCTCAAATCGTTTATCTACAACAGCTTCGCGTTTTGGGTCGATGTTTCGGATTTGCAAAATCTCTGCATCAGCATTTTCGACAATTTTGTACGAATCGACAAACCAAGCATTTCCGCAACGGCTTTCATTCATAAGTGGCTCTGCTTTAGGGCTATAAATAATATATTTACAGTTCAAAAGTCGTAATCCGTTCAATTTTTGGAAAAGGCCATCAACAGTATTTTGATTTATTCCACCGCCAAAAGTTTTATAAATACTTTGTAAGTTTGGTGTTAGTTCGCGCTCGATAAAGTCCTGATAACGACGCAGTTTAGCTCCGTGATAACCTCCAATAGATTTATGGAAATACGATGTAAAACCATCGTTGAATGGATTTCCGAGTTTGAAAACTCTAAAATGCGATTTGTCGGCAAGTATGTACTGGTCTGACGGTTGTGCTGCAACGGCAGATTTTGTTGCTGCTTTGTCCTGAAAATCGGATGGAGCAACATATCTCAAATCGACAACCCACAAATCGACAAGTATTGCAAATGCCAAAGCACCAATTAGATAATGCGATTTCATTTTCTTTTTCATTAACAACCAGACAATTCCGGCAGCCAATAAAACAAAAACCAAAGAACGGAAAGAATCGGCACGAAGGATAGATTCGCGGTCGGCAACGACGGCTTGAAAAAACTGTTTTGCTAAATCGGCAGCCCCAAACGACGACGAAAATCGCTCAATAAGGGCAGGGTCTTGCATGGAGGTAAAATCGAAAAATGCCCCCGGAATTGCGGCAAAAATTAAAGCAATTCCGCCCAAAACAGAGGTACTTATCATCAAGGCTTTTTTAATTTTCTCTTCGGATAATTCGTTGTTAATTATGCGTTTAAGAGCCATAAAACCCAGAATTGGCATTGTTACATTTGCAACGACCAATGCCATCGAAACTGTTCGGAATTTATTGTACAAAGGCACGTTGTAAAAAAAGAAATCGGTGAAAACGCCAAAATGTTTTCCCCAAGCTAAAAAGAAAGATAAAATTGTTGCTGCCAAGAGCCACCAACGCTCTGGTCCTTCGACAAGTAGCAGCCCTAGCAGGAATAAAAAGATGACAATAGCACCAAAATAAACCGGACCGACGGTAAAAGGCATATCGCCCCAATATGTTGGTACACTGGGAATTGCTTTTTCTGGTTGTGCAACGCCAAGTTTTTTGAGCATTTCGTAAGAAGCCATTCCTTCTTTCATTTTTGTTGAGCCACCGCCCTTAAAATCAGGAATAAAGATTGTCATTGTTTCGCTGATGCCGTAGCTCCAACTAAGTGCGTAATCTTTGTCGAGACCTGTTTCTGCGCGTTCTTTTTCCACGATTGGCGTAAGCTCGGATTTTCCACGAATAGTTTCCTGTCCGTATTCATACGTAGTCCAAAGCGATGCTGTGTTTGGCAAAACAGCCAAAAGTGCAGCTCCGCCAGCCACGGCAGATGCGATGAAAAATTTGCGTAACTGCTTGTTTTTCAAGGCATAAATAAATTTCACAATAATCATAATGACAATTGTGAGCATCAAATAATAAGTTATCTGAACGTGTGACGAAACAATTTGCAAGCCGAGTGCAAAAATTGTTAATATTGCGCCCCAAATATATTTTTTGTCGTAAATAAGTAATACTCCGGCAATTACAGGTGCCATGTATGCAATGGCATAGGCTTTTGTAATGTGCCCTGCCACAATGATAATGAGATTGTAGGAGGCAAAAGCAAAAGATATTGCGCCGGCAAGACTAAGCCAACGTCCTAATTTTAAGGAAATTAGAAGGACATAAAAACCAAGTAAATACGTAAACAAAATGGCAACAGTTGTATATGGAAGCCCAAAACGCAAAAATCTACTTAGGTATAAAAACATATTATCCGAGTCGCCGCCTTTGATTTGATACGCCGGCATTCCGCTGAACATTGAGTTTGTCCAGAGTGCTTTTTCGCCTGTTTCTTCCTCATAATCAATTAATTCCTTAGCAACACTTCGCGATTTTAAATCGTCTTGCTGAAAAAGTGATTTCCCTTGAATAACGGGATAAAAATAAATAAACCCTAAAACTATGAACAAAACAAGCGTTGCCAAATAGGAAAACAACTGACTAAAATTCTTTTTTAAATACATTATTGCAATTTTATTATTACTGTTATTTACGCATGTAGGCTATATCAACTTTGTGTAAAAACAAGCACAACAGCCAAAGCCGTTGAGCTTGTTAAATTTTGTGTTATTCTATTATTGAGTAAGTTTTTTCAGCAGATTGCTTATGTTAACTTTCTCGCTAATAATGGTTTTCAACTTGTCAATCGAAATCCGCTCCTGCTCCATCGTGTCGCGGTGTCGCAGCGTAACGGTGTTATCTTCGCGCGTCTGGTGGTCGATAGTTATGCAATATGGCGTACCAATAGCATCTTGCCGACGGTATCGCCGCCCGATTGTGTCTTTTTCTTCGTACTGACAATTAAATTCAAATCGTAGTTCGCTCATAATTTCCTTTGCGATTTCTGGCAAACCATCTTTTTTTAGCAACGGCAAAATGGCGAGTTTTACGGGTGCAAGAGGCGCAGGAATACGTAGAACAATTCGTTTGTCGTTTTTGCCTTTATCGTTGCCTAAATCTTCCTCGCAATATGCTGCCGAGAGCAATAACAAGAATGTACGGTCCAGACCAATAGAGGTTTCAATAACATAAGGAGTATAACTCTCGTTCATTTCATTATCGAAAAATTGTAGCTTTTTACCCGAAAATTCTTGATGTTTTTTCAAATCAAAATCCGTACGCGAATGGATACCTTCTACTTCTTTAAACCCAATAGGGAAATTATACTCAATATCGACAGCGGCATTTGCATAATGCGCAAGTTTTTCATGCTCATGGAAACGATAATCGTCCTGATTAAAACCCAAAGCGTTATGCCAATTTATACGCATTTTTTTCCAATAATCAAACCATTTTGCATCTTCGCCCGGACGAACAAAAAACTGCATTTCCATTTGCTCAAACTCTCGCATTCGGAATAGAAACTGACGTGCAACTATCTCATTTCTAAACGCTTTGCCAATTTGTGCAATGCCAAACGGAATCTTCATACGTCCAGTTTTTTGCACATTCAAATAGTTTACAAAAATCCCCTGAGCTGTTTCGGGACGCAAATAAATTGTGTGTGCGCCCTCGGCAACAGAACCCAGTTTGGTGTCGAACATAAGATTAAACTGCCGAACCTCTGTCCAATTTCGCGAACCCGAAACAGGACAGGCAATCTTCTCATCTACAATCAATTGACGCACCGCTTCTAAATCGCCGTTTTCCAGTGCCTCAACAAAACGCCGCGTAATCTCGTCTATTTGTCCCTGATATTTCAGCACCCGACCATTCGTTGAAACAAACTCGGCTTTGTTGAAATCGTCGCCAAAACGTTTGGCAGCCTTGGCAACCTCCTTGTTTATTTTGCCCAAAATTTTCTCACGATGCTCTTCAATCAAAACATCGGCGCGGTATCTTTTTTTCGAGTCTTTGTTGTCGATTAGTGGGTCGCTAAACGCATCGACATGCCCCGAAGCTTTCCAAACAGTGGGGTGCATGAAAATTGCCGAATCCAATCCAACAATATTTTCGTGCAACAAAACCATCGATTTCCACCAATATTCTTTGATATTATTTTTCAGTTCTACGCCATTTTGCCCGTAATCGTAAACCGCTCCTAAGCCATCATAAATATCGCTCGACGGAAAAACAAAACCATATTCCTTGCAATGGGCAATTATTTTTTTAAACCTATCTTCTTTAGCCATAATTTTTTGTTTTCAAAATTTTGCAACAAAAATAATCAAATACTCTACCAGCGCAAACGAAAATCCAATTTGTCTCACATTGCTTGTAATAAAAACCAATTTTTCAATAATATTGGCGTGGCTTGAAGCAACACCTGCAATAATTTGAATTATATTTTTTTATGAACAAACCTATTACAGCCAAATTCGGATAGTCCACACAATGGTGTTGGTATGATAAAATTATGTATTTTTGCAACGAAAATACAATTATTTTGTCCCAATAAAAATTGTATTTGTTATGGTGAATTAAATCATCCTCTTTTTTCTCTTGTTTTCTATGTTTTACTGTCATTTAAAAGTCGCTCCTTCTGATATTCAATTTCTATTTTTTCAGAGCGTAGGCTTTTAAGTAATGGAAAATTAATTATTAATAATTTTGCTTACGCCTGATTTAGTTTTAGTT
>JAOZMU010000155.1 GCA_029934165.1 Bacteroidales bacterium | reverse complement strand
GGCGGGGCAGAGCGACCGTAGGAAGCTCCTGCCACGACATTGCCAAAAACGCAAGGCACGAGGCAACTATAAGCGAAAAGCCCTATAAGCCGCCCCAAAAAATGTTTTTTATGAACAAACCCGGCATACAATTATAATAATATTATTATCAAAAATTTTGGCACATGAAAAACTGTGTCAAACAGATTTTTTTATAACTTCGTCCGAAACTAAATAGAAGCGTAAGAACTTTTGTAAGAGTACTTATTAATTATGATGAGTTTTTTCACTTTCTGAGCCTCCTTAGTAAAATGAATTTAATAAAGTAAGCCATTAAAATTCCTAACTAAAACTAAATCAGGCGTAAGCAAAATTATTAATTATTAATTTTCCATTACTTATTTCAATCCGCGGGTTTAATTTTTGCAATGTTTAAGTACACAACTCCAGCATCGCTTGAAATTATCCTAATTTGTAATCTGGCAACCATCTTTTACCAATTTTCTTTTCCGGTTAAATAAAACAATAAATTCCATAAGACATTTTTTAAAAACCAGTTTGCATAAAAACGCGAGTCCATTTTTTGCACCACTCTCACAAAACTCGCTATATACATAACAACCAGACCGTTATGCGAGCCACCATTTTTCTTGGAGACGAAAAGTGGGAAGTTTTTTAGCTACATTTCGACAAAATTTCCATTAATCCATAAAGACAGTCCACTACAAACCCACACACAACAGCCTGAAAACCAGCAAATAAAAAAAGCAACCCCGATTTTACTCAGAGTTGCTTTTTGAAAAGTGAATCCACCAGGATTCGAACCTGGGACCTACAGCTTAGAAGGCTGTTGCTCTATCCAGCTGAGCTATGGATCCTCACTTTTTGAGATTGCAAAATTAGTAAAAAAATGATAAGTTCCAATGTTTTTTTTATTTTTTTGTTTTCTCAACCTCGACAGCATTATCGTGAAATGCTGTTCCGTGTCCCATATCTGTTTCTCTGCCTGCGCTTAAAACATTGGCACAAGCTCCATCAGAAAGCCACCAACCATTTGAAAGTGAGACGCATCCCTGACGAATCCCAAAAGAAAAAGCCGCCTCAACTGTCAATTCGCCACGTTTGTTGAAAACTCTAACCATTTCGGCATGGTCGATTTTCCGTTTTTCGGCATCGTAAGGGTGTATAAATAGCTGTGGTTTAGGCTCGAACTGCCGAATAAAACCCAAATTATTGAACTGAGAATGTATTCTATTTTTTGTCATCGGACTCAACAATTGCAACGAAAACTCGCTACCGTTTGCAGTGTTCTGTTTTGCGTCCTCGGCAAGCGGAACGTAGTCTGGCAGCGGAGAAACACCCCAACGCGAAACAGCTTCGGTAGAGAATATTTCTATTTTGCCCGATGGCGTATTGAATATAAAATCGGAGAATGCAATTTCGTTGTAATTTGGAGGCAAAACTGGCGATTTTTTTAATTTTGCGATAGTAATATCGGGAAATGGAATGAGTTTTTTTTTGAGAAATGTTGTTATTTCATCGTTTTCTGGGCTAGGAATATTGTGCGAAATTTCATCTGGCGAAATTCCAAGTCGGCGTGCAAGAAGAAAATAGATTTCGGATTCGGGTTTTACCTCGCCTGCTGGCTCAAGGACTTTTTGCTTTAGCTGAATGTACGGATTCCAATACGAGCCGATAATATCGCTTTGTTCAAACATATTTTTTGCGGGCAAAACAATGTCTGCTTCTCTTGCGGTGTCGGTCATAAACTGCTCTACTACAACGCGAAACTCTAGTTTGCGAAACGCTTTCAGAGTTTTGTTTGTGTCGGGGTTTTGCGCAACAGGATTTCCGCGTTCCACCCAAATCATTTTCAATTCGGGAAGGCTTGCATTTAGCATATCTTCGCCAAGTTTTGCCGCCGAAACGATGCGCCGAAAAACCGAGTTATTGCTTTTTTCTGGATAATATGATTTGGGTTCTTTTACGGTGTCAAAGATGTAGCTTTGCAAATCGGCATAATGCCAGCAAGCTCCTTTTTTTCCTATGTTTCCTGTCAGAACTTGTAATGCCAAAACAGACCTAATTGTCTGACCTCCATTTGTATAACGCTGCATACCATAGCCAGGCACAATGGTCATTGGTTTCTGAGTACCAATCAATTCTATCAATTTGTTTATGTCGTTTTCATGCAGTCCTGTTATTCTGGCAGCCCACGAAACGGTGCAATGTTGAACAGATTGGCGAAATTTATCGTATCCTTCGACGTGATTTTCTAAGAACGCATAATCGACGCGTTTTTTCATAAACAACTGATTTGCAACAGCTAACGCAAGAGCGGCATCTGTACCAGGTCTAATCGGTAGAAACAAATCTGCATTTTCTACGCTTTGTGTTCGTCGTGGGTCGATGGCGACAACTTTTGCTCCTTTCTCAATTGCATTTTCAATAAAAAGTGTTTGATGAATATTTGTTTCGGCAGGGTTTTTACCCCATAAAATAATAAGTTTTGCATTTTCCAAGTCCCAAGGTGCGTTGTGTTTGTTTGCTCCTAAAGTTAATTGTGTTGCCTCTAAACCGGCTGGCCAACAGGGGTTTCCGTAAACTGTTGTTGCGCCTCCTAGCATTTCCCAAAACCGGGTACTAATCTCATTTGTAAGTCCAGACATGCCACTTGCGGCAAAAAACATGATGCTGTGCATTCCGTATAACTCTTTGTATTTGAGTATCTTTGATGAAATCATATCAAGAGCTTCTTCCCAACTAACAGGCTCAAATTTGCCGTTTTCTGTGCGTCTCATTGGTGTAAGAATGCGCTGTGTGGTTTTTGCTCGCTCTACGTAACTTAACCCTTTGAGACATACGCCATACGGAGTAGCCCGATTTAATGGCTGGGGTTCTATGCGTGTAAGTTCGTTGTTTTCGACCTGCACTTTGAAGGAGCAAGTGCTGTAACAGTTTCGAGGACAAGCTGTTGAGTATGTTGCCATAGTTTCAGTTTTTTAACAAAAATACTAAAATATTGGCATGTTTCATTGTCAAGTTTCATTTTTGTTCTTATTTATTAATGTCGCAGGCTTGGTTTTGAGTTGATTGTTCTATCATAAATTTCATTTTTTAAGATTAGGGCTTCCAAGAAAATTGAATCCGATGTTTGGTTGGTATGCCAAACAGAAATGTTTAGATTTGTAATGTTTTATAAGAAAAATAAACATAAGGCAAAAGAGTTTTTTAACGCATAATGCAAATTAGGAAATGTATTGATACTCATGTTGATAACAGCAAAAAATGTGTCGATTATCTTTACTCCATAAATTCTTATTGAATAAAAAATACGATGAATATGATTGAATTATCTATAATCGTTCCGGTTTTCAATTCCGAAGGAACATTAGAAAAATTGATAGCAGAAATAGAAAAAAGTTTTCTGGAAAAAATATCTTACGAGGTTGTTTTGATTAACGATGGTAGCACAGATAATAGTTGGGAAAAACTGCAAGAATTGAGCAAAATACAACCTAATATTGTGGCTATCAATTTGTTGAAAAACTACGGACAACACAATGCAATGATGTGTGGATTTCATTATGCTCGTGGAGAGTTTGTTGTTACGATAGACGATGATTTGCAAAATCCGCCTTCTGAGATAGCAAAACTTCTTGTTGAGATTAAAAAAGGTTATGATGTTGTTTTTGGTCGATTTGACAAAAAAAAGCACAATAATGTTCGTAAGTTTGGGACAAAAGTAGTAGGATATTTAAACAAAAAAATATTCGGAAAACCCGATGACCTTGTTCTGACAAATTTCCGAATGATGCGTAAATCGGTAGTGGAAAGGATGATAAATTATAAGACACAATATCCTTATGTGCCTGGTTTGGTGTTGATGTTTTCGGAGCGAAAAACGAATGTTTTAGTAAGTCATAAAAAAAGAGAAATTGGCAAGTCCAATTATAACTTCATTCGTATCGCAAAATTAGTCAGCACAATTTTATTCAATTACTCATCTTTTCCAATCAGATTTGTTAGTTTTGTCGGTTTCGGAATATCTATGCTTAGTTTTTTGATTGGAATTGCATACATATTGCGCGATATTATTGTTGGCGTTCAGGTTCAGGGTTGGACAACTTTGATTGTCTTAATTTCATTTCTTGGTGGGTTTATAATCCTAATGATTGGAATGTTAGGCGAATATATTGCTCGAATGAATACTCAACTTTCAAACACCAAAAGTTTTATGATTAAAGATGTTGAAAAAAGTGAAAATATTTGAAAACTATTTTTTAATAATTGGAGCGCAACGCTCAGGAACGACTTATCTATATAATATTTTAGATGAACACCCCGAAATTTGTTTAGCAAAGCCGGTAAAACCTGAGCCGAAGTATTTTCTTGGCGCAGAATTTAACGGAAATCCGGCAGATTATCGGAATGCTTTTTTTGATAGGAACAAAAATTATAAATCTTATGGTGAAAAAGGTACGACATATTACGAAAACTCATGGGTAACTCCAAGAGTTTTAGAGTTTTTTCCGGATGCCAAATTTTTGATTATTTTACGAAACCCAGTAGAACGCGCTGTTTCTAATTATTATTTCTCGAAAAATAATAACTTAGAAACAAGAACATTAGAAGAGGTTTTTTTGGAAGAAAAACAACAACCACCATACCCGAATTATATTTCTACAAATCCGTTTGATTATTTGCAACGTGGTATATATTTGAATTATATACAATCTTTCCTAAATTATATTCCGGCTGACAAGCTAAAAATACTAATCTTTGAGGAGCTTGTTGAAAACTTATCGGAGATACAAGCCTTGTACAAATATCTTAACGTATCATCGGATTTTGTTCCAGACTCGCTACACAGACAAATAAACGCATCTTCTCAAACAATTCTGCCAAAAAAGATACAAGAAAAACTGCATGAATATTTTATTCCATATAACAAGCAGTTATCAGACTTTTTGGGACGAGCGGTTTTTAAACAAAAACAGTTATGACGCTATTTTTGAAGAAAGTTACCTTATTTGGGTTGTTATTTTGCCTTCTTCCTTTACTGATTATTAAAGTGGCAAATTATTTTTATAATAACGAACCAACTTTAAATACAGTTTTTGTATGGGGCGATTCGCAAACCATGCATGGAATAGATTTTGAAGCTCTTAGGAAAGAAACAAATATGAATATTAAGAACGCATCACATGCAGGAGCAGGTGTTTATGACTTTTTAGTATTTGCAAATAATATGAAACACGGCGCAACCATAGTAGTTGGTTATTCGAAATTAATATTTCTACGAGGCAAAAACTTGGATTACAATCGTTCTGGATTATATTTACAGGGATTATATTTATTGCATAAAAACTCATATAAGTACTCTTACAAAAGTTCTTACGCTTTTTATTAACCTAAGTTGTTAATTCACAGCTTAAACGTTTCATAAAAAATAGGTCTTAGACCTTAAAACGGAAGAAATAATAACTATTTGTAAAAACAACATTGTTCCAAGAAGTATTTACATAACAGAGAATAACCTCCTACCAATAAAAGATACTATTGTATATCATTTTTCTTTAAACAGATTTAAACACGAACACGAACAAATAACAAAACAAATAAATACCAAACATTCTATTTTTATGACAGGCATCAAAATGCTGTCGAAAAAAAAATGTAAAATCCTATTTGTTGAATTTCCTATTTATGAAAAATTAGATAGTGCATTATCAACAACTCCATTAAATTTAGACCTACGAAAAAATAAACAGACCTTAATCAATGAATTAAATTTAACACAGCGAAAAGTTATACTTTCAGGCAAACGTCTTATGCACGATTTAACTCATTTGAACTCCAACGGAGCAATCCAAAGTACAAAAGCAATAGCCAGCCAAATAAATAACGGCTATGAGACACTATATTTAACATTGAAAAAATAGTATGAAATCAAATATCAGAACATGGAACAAGTTTGCAACGCTGTTTAATGTTAGCTTGGTGTTGGCATCTAGCCTTGCAATTTTTTTTGCAATATACAACCTAAATATAAGTACAGATATTCTTGTGCATTCAAAAAATATATGCACGATGATTGAAAATGGATTGGTGCGCCCCAATTTTCTTTATTACGCTTTAGTTTATCTGTTTAGCGGAATGAGTGCGGAACTAAACACTTTGTATTTGGTTTCGATTATTTTACTTTCATTTATGGTTACTTTCAAATATATAGCTTCGAAAACTATTATTTACAAATTGTTCGATTTTAAAAAAACAATAACAAACAAACAAAAATGGCTTTATCTTTTAACACTGTTTTTAGTATTATTTCTTCATCCAATAATAACTCCATTGGATTTCTCAGACCAAAAATATTATTTAGGAAAGGCAGCTATCAATATCTGGCATAATTCTACAACAATATTCACTATGCCATTTGTAATATTACTCTTTTTTTATTCTTATTTGTATTTAAAATACACAAAAATTAAACACCTAATTTACGTTTTTGTGCTTTGCGTTCTAAACGTGCTGGCTAAACCAAGTTTTATGTTTGCTTTTATACCCGTATTTTCGGTTTTAGTTTTATACAAACATAAATTTTCTAAAGAGACACTGTATGCCTATTTGGCATTATTTTTTGCCGGAATTATTATTATCGCTCAATACTATTACATATACAATTATAATAAAAGCAATGTATTATTTACCAGCAACGATACAATGTCTGTAATAATAGCACCGTTCAAAGTACTAAAATTATTTACACAACATATTTTTGTTGATTTTTTGACATCTATTGCATTTCCTTTATTTTTATACCTGTTTTATTTAAAAACTATAAAGAAAAAATTATTAATAAATTACTCGTGGCTTTTACTAATATTTGCATACATTATTGCAATTCTATTTGCAGAAGGTGTCGGCAGACTTGGACATGGAAACTTTACATGGCAATTAATAATGTGCAACTATCTTTTGTTTTTAGTTTCAACATTTTATTTTATTACCACAATAAAATTTAAAAAAATCAAAAAACAGGACTTTTTTCTATCAATTATTTGGTTAGCACATTTAGCATCTGGAATATTATATGTTATCAGGCTAATAGATTTAAAAACATACTGCTAAAAAAATACATAGCAGTGTTTCAATATGTATGATATTTTTAAACACCTGTAAATTAACACTTTATAAAACCCATAAAAATTATTTAAACTATTGATTATTAGAGCAATATGTTTTTATAGATTGGAAATGTCATACACATTGTTATATCTTTTTAGTTCAATTAAAACTTTTAGCAAATCATATTTTTCATTTTGCAAAATTAGGTTTATATCTTGTTCTGCTAATTCTTCGATTTCTTTTTTTGTTAAACTTTTATCCAGTTTACCTATTAATTTAACTCAAGTTTCTGACTTCGCCATTACATCCTGATATTTAGCACATTGCAAAGA
>JAOZMU010000154.1 GCA_029934165.1 Bacteroidales bacterium | reverse complement strand
AAGTTGTTAATTCACAGCTTAAACGTTTCATAAAAAATAGGTCTTAGACCTTAGTATTTTTATTAATAGTTCTTCCAACTTTTAGTAATATTACATAAAATTAATTGAATGAGATTTTTTGGAATTTTAGGTATAATAATAATATGTTCTTTGGGTTTGGTTGCGCAAAATCATAGAATTACGGGAATCGTAACTGACAGTAAAACAGGCGAATCGCTTGCATTTGTTAATATTATTTACAACAAAGCAAATCAAGGTTTGGCATCGGATATTAACGGACGGTTTGAAATTAATTCAAAACAGCCTATCGACTTTTTGCAGTTTAGTTATGTTGGTTACAAGCCTCATTATCACCAGATTAAACCAAGCGATTACTCCAAAACAGTTCAAATTGAGCTTGAGCAGAAAGATTTGAACATAGATGAAATTGTTGTTCAAGCAGGCGAAAATCCGGCACACCGAATTATCTATAACGTAATGGATAACAAGAAGATAAACAATCCTGAGAAAATGACATCTTTTTCTTATACATCGTACAACAAACTGGTTTTTACGGTGGACTTGGATGCGTTGCAAGACTCTGTTTCTGAGGCTGATAAAACAAAAAATGTTATTGAAGATACAACGGCTTCAAAACCAGATACCACAAAAACCACGTTGCGCGAATTTTTTACAAGCCAAGACCTCTTTTTGATGGAATCTGTAACAAAACGACAGTTTATGCGACCAAATAATAACAACGAAAAAGTTATTGCATCGCGTACATCAGGGTTAAAAAGTGCATCTTTCTTACTGTTAGCGACACAGTTACAGTCTTTTTCTTTTTATAAAGATATTATCGAAATTGGCGATAAAAAATACATAAATCCTATTGCTTTTGGAGGAACACGCCGCTATTTTTTTATGATTGAAGATACTATTTATAACGAAGAAAAAGACACAATTTTCGTTATCTCGTATCGTCCACGCAAAGGCAAAAATTTTGATGGTTTGGAAGGCGTATTGAACATAAACTCAAATAAATACGCTATTGAGAGTGTTATTGCAATTCCAGCAAATAAGGAAGACGATATGCAAATTCGGATTCAGCAAAAATACGAACACATCGAAAAAAAACAGTGGTTCCCAGTACAACTAAATACAGATATTATCTTTAGTAATGCCAATGTTGTAGAGGATACTACGGAGACGTTTTTGGTTTGCATTGGCAAAACATACTTGAAAGATATTGTACTGAATCCGGAATTTAAACGACGCGAATTTAATCATATTGAGTTAGTTGTAGAGGAAAATGCACACAAAAAGGACGAAGATTATTGGCTCGAATTTCGTGACACATTGGCAGCACGCGACCAAAATACATATCGTGTCATCGACAGTGTTGGCGATGAGCTTAAACTGGACAAAAAATTACAGATTGCAGAAATAGTTTTTTCTGGGTACATTCCGTGGGGATATTTTAATTTCGATATTATGGAAATTATGCGTTATAACGAACATGAGGGTTTTCGCCTTGGGTGTCGCATAATAACTAACGATAAACTGGCATCGTGGTTTTCGGTTGGTGGTTATGGTGCGTATGGTTTTCGCGACGAAAAATTCAAATATGGCGCAGAAACTTCCTTTTTATTATATAAACCCACAAAAACAAAATTGCGTTTTTCATACCAGAATGATGTGGAAGAAACGGCTGGCTACTCTTTTTATAACGATGAAAATTTAAAATCTTCAGCTTCGATACGAAAATTATTTGTCAACGATATGACAAAGGTGGAGCAAAAAAAGGTGGAGTTTCAGTTCCGATTTTTGCGATATTTTGGTGTAAATTCTTTTGCTCGCCAAGTAACTCGCTCAACTACTAATGATTACATTTTTGGAAATGCCGAGCTGCCCGAAACTCAATCTACCAATTGGAACTCTACAGAAGTAGGTTTGCAGGTTAGGTTTGCCTATCGCGAAAAATTTATGCAAACACCAAAAGGGACACGTATCTCGTTGGGAACAAATTTTCCTGTCGTTTTTGCAAATTATTCTCGTGGCATTGATTATGCTACCAACGATGTTGAATATGAGCGATTTGAAATAAAGATAAAAAAAGATTTCTTGACTAAATTTTTCGGTCGTACTTCAATCAGTGCAGTTGCTGGAATTTGTTCGCCAAATGCGCCGTATGGCTTGCTATACAACGGACACGGAAGCTATTTGTCGGTTTTCAATGTCCATGCCGATGAGAGTTTTTCGACGATGCGAATGAACGAATTTACAGCAAACAAATTCGCGGCAGTTTTTTTGAAACAAGATTTTGGGCATTTACTCTTCCGTACAAAAACATTTGAGCCGGAGATTGCCATTGTTACAAACATTGGTTACGGTGAGTTTTCGGGTGATAATCAGCATATTAACATAGAAACCAAGGATTATCGAAATGGTTATTTCGAGTCGGGAATTTTGATAAATAACCTTATAAAACAAATGAGTATTTTTGGTTATGGCGTTGGAGTTTTCTATCGTTACGGAGCTTATGAACTACCAGAAGCCATTGATAACTTTGCATTTAAGCTATCGCTAACAATGAATTTTTAATTCTAAAATTGTTTGCAAGAATTATGCTACAAGATTTTACAGAATGAAATTACTCAATTTTGTTTTAATTCACTTTAATTCATAAATTTATATTTTACAAAACACTATTATTATGAATAATAACATCAATATAGAAATCCTTACAAAATAGTGTTGGTCGATGAAAATAAGTAGAAATTTAATTATTACCTTAAATCCGAAGGTCTTTTTATAAGTAATTGAATTTCAATGATTAAAATCTATTTTACTTCATTTGTTTAGGTGAAACAAAATAGATACAAATACTTAAAAGTAAAAGGATTACAAAAAGACCTTCGGATTTAAGGTATATTAAATTTAATGAATTAGAAATATAAATAATGAAAAAAATATTGTTTTGATTAGTTTGAAGAAACTAAGAAAGTATTATTTTTGAATTTAAATAAAATTCAGGAATTATGGTAACATCATTAGGAATAAAGAATTATAGGAATTTGATTGATTTGAAACTAAAATCTTTGGGACGAATTAATTTAATTACAGGAAAAAATAATACAGGAAAGTCA
Organism: Bacteroidales bacterium; assembly: GCA_029934165.1. Classification (GTDB taxonomy): domain Bacteria; phylum Bacteroidota; class Bacteroidia; order Bacteroidales; family JAOZMU01; genus JAOZMU01. The sequence continues at coordinate 4,350 of JAOZMU010000154.1, read as the reverse complement.
GCACTCTTAGAGGCAATATCAATATTTACTACAAAAGCTGACCTGAGTTGGATTGTTTCATTATTGCAAGAAAGGGGTGAATATTACCAAAGCAACAACAGTAGTAACCCCGTTGAAATGAACATTAAAACTTTTTCCTCATTATTTAATGGACGGAAAATTTCTTTTTTTGATGAGAATAATGCAATTCAAATTGGTGCTTTAAAGGACACCTCGTCTGGTTCTGAATTTTCTTCAAATATGGTTTCATTCCGCATAATTAAATTTGTGGAAGAAATTTTAAAACAACCCGATTTGGAGAATCAAGAGCAAATAATTACTCGAAGAAAAAAGACAATATTAGATGAAAATGAAGAAAATTCATTTCCCGATGCACAAATTGGTATCGAAATAAAAGGTGTTGATTTTTATTCAATTGTTCCATTAGATACAGACAGGGTATATCGCCTATATAATTATCATCAGAATAAACTTGCAGGAAATGTGCAGTATATTAGGACACGCAATATTGAAAGCGAGATGAACGGTCGTCTTTGGGATAATATTGCATTAAGTCCAAAAGAAGATTTTGTAATCAGAGCGTTGAAAATAATTGAACCAAATATTGAAAGGTTGACATTTATTAATAATAATACAACTGCACGTCGTGAAAGAATTCCTGTTATTAAACTTAAAAATGAAGCCAATGTAATTCCATTAAAAAGCATGGGCGATGGAATTAACCGAATTTTAACAATTATTTTAGCACTTACTAATTCTGACAACGGTTACTTGTTAATTGATGAATTCGAAAATGGATTTCATTACTCGGTTCAAGAGAAATTATGGGATATAATTTTTGATTTATCCACAGAACTTAATATACAAATTTTCGCAACAACGCATAGTCTTGATTGCATAAATTCTTTTGAACAAATTTTAAATAAACGAAAAGACAATATGGATTGCAGATTAATTCGGTTAGATATTACAAATGGATTAATCAAACAAGTTGAATATGATGCTAATGAATTAACAATTGCTACAAATCAAGAAATTGAAACAAGATAACATGAAAATTAGAGAGAAATTCAATCAGAAATTGCTTGTTGAGGGCAATGATGACCAACATGTAGTTTGGAGTTTATGTCAAAAATTTAATTTGACTGAAAATTTTGATGTTATTGATTGTGATGGAATAGAAAATATTTTTTCTCAACTACCCGTAAGAATTAAACAATCAAATATTAAAACTATTGGGATTATTGTTGATGCCGATTTTGACATAAAAAAACGTTGGAAAAAACTTAAAACGGCATTAGAAAAAATCGGATATACAATTGATGTACAAATTAAGGCACAAGGAACAATTGTACAGCAAGTTAATATGCCACAAATTGGCTTTTGGATAATGCCTGACAATAAAATTAGCGGAATGCTTGAGGATTTCATTTCGTTTCTTGTACCTGATGATGATAAATTATTGCCGGTAGCTGATAATATTCTTAAACAAATTGAGGGACAAAAAATCAATAAATATAAATCAACACATCGTTCAAAGGCACTAATAAATACATGGTTATCATGGCAAGCAGACCCTGGTACGCCAATGGGATTAGCAATCACAAAAAAATATTTATCAACTGATGATAAAATATGTATTCAATTCATAAATTGGTTAAGAACTCTTTACGATGAGAAATAGTTAAACTCACAATCGAGTAGATGGCTGACGGTACAATAGCCGTCAGTGGGTCTCACACCACCGAGCATAAGGGTCTCGTAAACGGCGGTTTCTTAAATTATGGGAAGGGAATTGCACCTCTAAACCTCTCACAGGCAACCACGTGAACCTCTTGGCTCATACAGCTTCTCCAGATTAGACGAAGTAAGTACTACGGTTTCCAGCCGTACTCCCAATGCACAAATAGATAAGGATAGCTTTCGACTATTTGTCTTAACCATTTGCGTGTTAATTTAACTTGCGAGCAAACATAAATATTTGGCAAAATAGTTTACCCATGCAGAAGCACACGAATTTATTAACAGATTATTGACAATTTGTCAATAGAGTCCTTAAATCAAGCAGTTAGGAGTTGTCGTTTTAGGGCAGGCTTAAACAATTGTTGGTTTGCAATTGGATTAGATTAAACTTGCGGATTTAAGGGAAGTATTTATTTATTTTGTATTTCGTTCAAATTAATCTAACTTGCGAGCAAACATAATATTCGGCAAAGCAATTTACTCATGCGGAAGCACACAAATTTACTAACAGAATATTGGCAATTTGTCAATAGAGTCCTTAAATCAAGCCGTTAGGAGTTGGCGGTTTAGGGCGAGCTTAAACAATTGTCGATTTGCAATTGGATTAGACAATTGAATAAGTACAGACGTTAGGGCAAATTTTAAATTACGAATTATGAAAAGATTTAATTTGATTTTTTTTGACTATATCAGTATAGCTTTATTACTGACAATGATAATTTCTATCTTTAAAATATGGGCAGTATATGAAGAGGAACGATCTTTTCCTAAAACACATTACGAAACAACTTATAGTCCTGGAGCTTACAATCAAAAATGGGGGCGTTTGTGGAAAGATAAAAATGGAAATTTAACATCTTCACCACGCTCTGAAGGTACTAAATCAACCAATTCCTATACCACTTTTGAGTATAGGAACATTACAGTAAAAAGGAAGGGGTATGAAAATATGTTTTTCTTAACAATCTTATTAATTGGAGTAGGCTTATTTATAATAAAACGCAAATTATTGATATTTCCATCGGTTCTTTTAATTGTATATAGTATCTATTTCGCAGCAGATGCTTCAAATTTACAAACCCCATACTATATTTTTGCGTCCACATCTCTTTTATTTTTTTTCACAACAATAAAGTACCGCCCAAGAAAAGCAGATTGGATATATGCAAATGATAAATATAATGACATAACAATAAAATTATTGCCTGACAAATTTAATAAATTTGAAAGATTTTTTGCTGTTTTGTATTTTATCTGGTTTTTAATTAACATATTTTGGCTTATCAAATTCAATGGAAATAGTGACAAATTTTCATTTCTCTCTGAAATGAACAACTACGATTGGATTGAATTCATATTCTACAACACAATTCCTTTGCTTCTATTTTCCATCGTACGATTTCGTACAGCAATGAAAGTTTTAAACATTGGAAATCAAAATTACGATATAAAATCAAATCTATTCAGGTTTATATATTTAGGATGGTTCACAATTCATTTTTCACTATTCTTATTGAATTGGAATGATTACAGTAAAGATTTTTGGCCTTTTGGAAAATTGAAATACTATGACTTTTCGGAATTACTATTTTATTTAGCTGTTCCCTTTATTTTTATAGCAATTGCAAAATTGACGAAAATATCGACAAATCTATCAATTAAGAAAAATATTGAGGAAATAAAGGTAAATGTTTCAGGCAGAAATATATTTTATGCTTTTTACCTTATTTGGCTTGTTATAAACATTCTAATCTTAGCTGTAAACTATCCTGGAGAAACTGAGCATTTTTGGCCTTTTAGCAAAATAAAACACTACGATTATGTTGAATTAATATATTTTGCATTGCTACCTATGCTTATTGTATCTTGGGTAAGATATAATAGACAAGTCAAAACACATAAAATTGAAAAAGGAGATTTTTTTATAACAAATAACATTTCAATACAAGAGAATACTTTAACTTGCGAAATCCTACAAAATAGGGGCTTTATTAACTCTTATTTATTACTGACATTTATAAACATTACTTTATTTTTCACAAATTGGCACAAAAGCGATATTTCAAAATTTTATCCATTTGAAGAAGTTAAATATTATGACTATAGTGAGTTGATTTATTACCTATTATTACCAATCATTATAATCAGGATATGGTATCATTATAGGCATTCAAGTTATTCTGTCAATTTTAGTTTTATAAAATCTTTTAAAAACTTTATAGATAGTATTGACAATCATAAAGAAGTGATTGTTCTTATTATTCTAAGTTTATTAGCACCATTATTTACAAGTTGGATATGGTTATACCCAATTTTATGTTTGATATTCACTTCAATGCTTCCAAAAAACACATAATATAATTTTAGAATTAATATGACACTATTTTTGCATTAGATTTTTGAAACAGGGCAAAAGGAAAAATCATTTTCCTATTTCAAAGAATATTAAAAAAATAGAAAATATGGACTTTACAACAACTTTGCAAAACGAGAAGTTTATTTATCTCTTAATGATAAAGTGATTGAATAAACAGATTAAAAGACAATAATGCCCTAACATTGTGCTGGTTGTCAGTGGTTTTGTAGTGTTTTTTTTTCGTGCTTCGT
>JAOZMU010000153.1 GCA_029934165.1 Bacteroidales bacterium | reverse complement strand
GATTTAACAGAGCTAAAAATAGCTAATTATTAACACCCCAGTCTTAGACCTTAATATTTTAATACTTAACCACAGATGTCCTACAAGAAAACAATTCAATATTTATTTAGCCAACTACCAATGTATCAACGCCAAGGCAAGGCTGCGTATAAATCGGACTTAGAAAACACCTTGGCATTAGATACTCATTTTGCACACCCACATCGCAAATTCAAAACCATTCATGTTGCTGGCACTAACGGAAAAGGCTCGACATCGCATTTACTGGCTTCGGTTTTACAAGAATCTGGCTACCGAGTTGGGCTTTATACATCGCCACATTTGCGCGATTTTCGGGAGCGTGTTCGTGTTGATGGAAAAATGATAACGGAAAAAGCTGTCGTAAAATTTGTCGAAGAAAACAAAAAAATCTTTGAGCAAATTCGCCCTTCATTTTTTGAAATGACAGTAGCAATGGCTTTCGATTATTTCGCCTCAGAAGAGGTTGATGTCGCTGTTGTAGAGGTTGGTATGGGCGGGCGACTAGATTCGACAAATATTATTTTGCCGGAGATTTCTGTTATTACAAACATCGGATTCGACCATACGGACTTTTTGGGTAATACCTACCAAAAAATAGCCGAGGAAAAAGCAGGAATAATAAAACCCAAAACTCCTGTAATCATAGGCGAGACACAAGAAGCTACACGTCAGGTGTTTGAAACAATTGCAAGGCATCGTAATGCTCCTATTATTTTTGCGGATAAAGATTATAAAATTGAAATAAATAAAACAAAAAATAAAGGCTTTCAGTCGTTATTGGTGAAAAAAAATAACGATGTTATAATTAAAAATTTGGAGATTGCATTACTTGGCAACTATCAGATAAAGAACGCAGTAACAGCCATTTGTGCAATTGAGATTTTACAGAAAAAAGGATTTGTCGTAAATAAAAACAATATCCTATCTGGGTTTAGAAACGTTATAAAAAACACAGAGCTTGCAGGACGCTGGCAAATGCTGGCAAACAAACCGTTGACGATTGCAGATACTGGGCATAATAAAGAAGGATTGACGCAAATTTTGACACAAATAAAACAGACGCAATTTACTAATTTACATATAGTTATAGGCGTTGTTAATGATAAACAATTAAGTACAATTTTGCCACTACTTCCGACTAATGCAAAGTATTATTTTACACGTGCAAGCATTCCGCGCGCGCTAAATGAGAAAATTCTTGTAGCAGAAGCTTCGCGGTTTGGACTTGTTGGTAAATCGTACTCAACTGTTAGTGAGGCTTTTGAAGCAGCAAAAAACACCGCAACACCAGACGATATGATTTTCGTTGGGGGCAGTACTTTTGTCGTTGCCGAAGTTGTTTAACTGTCTTATCATTAGTGTCGGTGTGGCAGCCATACCAACTTAACACAATTTTAACGCAACATCAATTTTAACGGTTAATATAAAACTATACCTTTGTATAATTTATTTTGAAAACATGAAAAAACGAATTTCTAAAAGTCGCTACTATTTAAAAAGATAATGGCAATTTCATTTTTTTAAGGTATAATACCTATTTTTCATGAAATGTATTAGCTGGTTATTAGCAACTTACGTTAATAAAAAGCGGAAGAACTTTTGTAAGAATACTTATTTACAATTTATATACTTATCATCAAACTCTTTTTAACAAAATAATTAAACCTATGAAACATTTTTTTGTATTATCAATGCTTGCAATTTTTTTTGTAAATTTTTCTTTTGGACAAAAAAAAGTAGAGCATTACTTCAAATTTGAAGTCGAAAACAAAGCGGAATTACGTAAGTTAACGCGTGTCATTTCAATTGATAATGTAGAGGGAAATACTGTTTATGCTTATGCGAATTCGTCGGAAATGACTAAATTCAAATCGCTGGGTTACAAGCCCGTAACACTGACAAACCCTAGCAAACTGGCAACGTATTTAATGGCTACCACAAAGGAGCAAATGCGAGATTGGGATTCGTATCCAACTTATGAAGCCTATGTTGCGATGATGAACCAGTTTGCGACAGACTATCCAAACCTCTGTACGGTAGAATCCATCGGCAATACAGTCGAGGGACGAGAATTATTGGTTGCAAAAATATCTGCAAATGTAGCCACAGATGGTAGCGAGCCAGAAGTTTTTTACACCAGTACAATGCACGGCGATGAAACAGTGGGCTATGTGTTAATGATTCGTTTAATAGACTATCTATTAAGTAATTATGGAATTGACAGCCGTGTAACGACTATGGTTGATAATTTGGAAATTTACATCAATCCTAATGGTAATCCTGACGGAACGTATGCAGGTGGAAATAGCTCAGTATCAAGTGCTACCAGAAGCAATGCGAATGGTGTCGATTTGAACAGAAACTTTCCCGACCCTGAATACGGACCAACATACGGCACACCGAATGAGCCGGAAATAAAGGCTATGACAGATTTTGCCGAAGAGCGAAATTTTATTCTCTCCGGAAATTTTCATAGTGGAATAGAGCTTGTAAACTATCCTTGGGACACATGGACAGCGGCTTCGCCAGACAACCACCAACACCCTGATAATGACTGGTTTTTTGATGTTTCGACGCGATATGCCACATCTGCTCACTCAAATAGCCCAAGCGGTTATTTTATGGGACAAGGCAACGGAGTTACAAACGGTGGCGACTGGTATGTTGTCAATGGTGGACGACAGGATTATATGAATTTCTACCAAAATTGTCGCGAAGTAACGTTTGAATTATCTGATATTAAAATACTTCCAGCTAGTCAACTTTCGGCTCACTGGGATTATAATTATGATGCGTTTTTAGGTTATCTTGAAGAGTGTTTGTATGGTATTCAGGGTACTGTAACCAACACAAGTGGCGATGCCCTTGTTGCAACCATAGAGGTTGAAGGACACGATGTTGGGAGCGAAAACTCGACAGTGATAAGCGAGCCAACAACTGGTAGCTATTGTCGATTGATAGAAAGTGGAACTTATAGTTTGACATTTTCTGCTTATGGTTATATTTCGCAAACAATTAGTAATGTTGAAGTTACCGATTTCAATGAAACCACTTTAAATGTAGTGCTTGAGCCTGCTGCAACAATTTCTGTAAATGGAACTGTAACCGATGAAAATACAAACTTAGCAATTGTGGGGGCTCGTATAGATTTGATAAATAGTCCTTTAGATGCCGTTTTTACTAATGCAAATGGAGTTTATTCAATTGAAATGCTAGAAAATTCTTACGAATTTCACGTTTCAAAATTTGGATATGCAACAGCCTCTCAGTCCGTAAGTGTTTCAGCTACGAACAATGTTGTCAACTTTCAGCTTCAACCAAGTACTGCCGAGAGTTTTGAGTTGGGAGTTTTGTCTGCCGAGTGGGAAACTGCTGGCGATTCGGATTGGACAATCGACCCCGCCCAAGCATACGATGGCACTTACTCGATGCGTTCTGGAGAAATTGACGATAACGAAATAACTACTTTGCAAATAGAAATGAATGTTACCCAAAGTGGCGTTCTAAGTTTTTGGAAAAAAGTTTCGTCGGAAGACGGATACGACTTCTTGAAATTTTATATCGACAACGATTTGCAAGGCAGTGGTTGGAGCGGAGCAGTAAGTTGGAGCGAAGAAACATATAACATCTCAACCGGAACGCACACCTTTAAATGGGAATACTCAAAAGATAACTCTACACTGAATGGGTCGGATTGCGCTTGGGTCGATTATATCAACTTTCCGCCACACGAAGCTCCGTCCACAACCTTGAATATCACGCCTTCATCAATTTCGCACACCATGAATGGCTCAACAACAGAGTCAGACGTTATCACTCTTGAAAACACAGGCAGTGGCTATCTTCAATACATTCTAAATGTGGACGATGCAGAGATTGCACAATGGGTTTCTTTCGATGCTCTTGGTGGTGTTTTGGCAACTCAAACTGAAGAAATAACTGTTAGTTTTCAAGCTCCAAACGTAACGCAAGACTATAGTTTCAACGTTGTTGCAACAAACCTGAACAACTCGAATGAGATTCTTATTCCTGTCTCAATCGTTGTTTCATCAGTAAGTGGAATTGACGATATTTCTGATAATATTTCTGTCGAGGTTTATCCAAATCCCTTCGGAAATAGCACGCAAATTTCTTTTTGCTTATCGACAGAAACTAAGATACTTGCAGAAATTTATTCGTTAGATGGAAAGTTGATTAAAATTCTATCTAACAAAAAGTTACAGTCTGGAAATAACAAACTAAACTGGGACGGTTCAAATAAAAACAACCAGCCTTGTGCAAACGGAATTTATGTTTTGAAACTTTCTGGCAACGATGTAAATATTATCCAAAAAATTGTTAAGTTAAAATAAGCACTAACAAATAGGTTTGTAAAAACAATCGACACATATTAATTCAATCCGTTATTGTCTTGATGTTCAGTTGTTTATGCGAATAAGTTTAATGTTATCTGAAACGATTTGGTAAGATAATCTGAATAACTTGTACGTAAATTCACACAAAAAAGGTTGCTCAACAGAGCAACCTTTTTATTACCATGAAAAATTCTTAGAACAAAGATTAAATTAAATTAACCTATACCATTATTTGCTGTTTGTTGCTGATTTTCAGTCAAATAGTAAAATGAAAAATAACTTAGTCCAATAAATTGTAACATAAATAAGGTCTAAGACCTATTTTTTTATGACGCGTCTAAGCTGTGAATTAGCAACTTATGTTAATAAAAAGCGTAAGAACTTTTGTATGAGCACTTATTATTAGGCGTAAGCCAATTCGTAATTCACTTAGAATAATATTTTCGTCTTAGGAAGCAATTTTTTCAGACGCTTATGTTCCGAAGCCGGAATTGCATTTCGTTGCAAATCTAACGTTTGCAACTTCGTCAATTCACCAATGCCTTCAGGAATACTACGCAGTTGGTTTCCAGATAAATTAAGATAAACAAGATTTTTAAGAGCTAAAATTTGTTTTGGAAATTCTGCAATTTGGTTATACTCAAGCGATAAAGTCTGAAGGTTTTTTAGCTTCGTAAATTCCTCTGGCAATTGAGTGATTTTATTTCCCCACAGAAATAATATTTGTAGTTCTGTCAATTTTCCAATTTCTGGAGGTAGAAATGTAAATTTATTATCTCTTAAATCAAGTTTTTGAAGATTTTTCAGATCGCCAATTTCTGGGTTCATATAGAAAAATTTGTTTTTACTCAAATCCAATTTTCTAAGGTTAATAAGTTTGCCAATCTCTTGTGGCAAGATAGTCAGCTCATTATCTTTTAATACCAACTCTCGCAATTCGCGCAGTCGCCCAATCTCAGTAGGCAATGCAGTTAGTTTATTATCCCATAAATCAAGCATTTGCAAATTTCGTAGTTTTCCAATATCAGCAGAAATACCAGTAAGTTTATTAACGCGAAGATCAAGCACCTCAAGATTTCGTAAATTACTTATTTCTGCCGGTATCGTTGTTAGTTGATTATACCCAAGAAATAGAACCTGAAGTTTTCGCAACTTGGTTATTTCTCTAGGATAATCCTTCAAATACTGCGTTTCGAGATTTAGGATATAGCAATCCTCAACATTTTTAAGAGACTTTTTAATCTCGGTATATTCCAGTTGTTTTTTCAACTGAAACTTCGAGAGCCTTTGAGCTTGTACTACAGCAAAAGAGCTGAGTAAAAGTGATATTACGATGCAAACAAACAACTTACTTTTCATTTCTCTGGATTCTTTGTTATGATTTGTACAAAAATTTAATATTTATCGTATTTCAAAACATCTTTAATTCAACGAATTAACAGTTGGGAGGATTCAAAAATCATTCGATAGAAATTTCTTCAAAATCGCATACGAATTTTTGGTTTTGAATTATCGCACTAAAAATAATCATCGCGACTGTTCCCCAAAAAATAGTTACCCATCCTAAAATAATCGCCAAAGTAATAAATAAATTATACACAATTGTTAAAAACAAGGTAATAAAAATATTGGTTTTAAATTTCAAAGCATTCCGAAATATAGTTATTATTGTATCAATTTGCAATAAAGCAACATCGTTTTTAGATTTTCCAATTTCAATATCAGTATATTCACCTATCTTAATATTAATTGCACTATCTAAACATATACTATTTGATACAAGTACTGTTGGGGCTTTATACGATAATTTACTAATTAATTCAATTTGCTCCCGCTCGTAAATTTCATAATAACTTTTATCTAAACATAAGCTATTATCATGCTTCCAGTACGGCTTATCAGAAATTAATACAGTGTTATACCCATCAGAATTTAACTCATTTAGTAGGTTGATAATATCATCTTGAGGAGTAGTTTTACAATTTGCTTTCGCAATATCAACACCATTTATTGACAAACATACTTCTGAACCATCATCATTATACTCCAAAACAGAATTTCCGTAACCTTCTATTTTTGCTGTTATTGCTCTTGAGGATATTTCTATTTCTGTTATCTTCAGGTTATCAACTACATAAGCTGGTTTGACTCCTAAAACATTTGGCTGCCAAAGATGTAAAAGTTTATGAGCAATTGGTGCTACTTTGTTGACATTTGCGGTATTTCTGAATTTAAACTCATCAATAGTTTGGTTATAAAGTTCATTTATAGCTGATTGGTGAAAAGCTATCGTTTTGGTCTTCGACATTTTCCACAAAGCAGGCAAAGACAAATTTTGGATTCCGCAAATCTCAGATTGTTCCTCAAGTTCTTGCTCCATCAAGAAAAAAAGAACTGCATCGAAACCAATGTAACTTGCTAAAAATAAAGCAGCAGTAATATACATATCAATAAAATGCAAATCGTTTCTACTCCATTCGAGCAATAAATATGCCAATGACCCGAAAAATGGGATTACAAGGTTTATCGAATTGACGTTTTCGATAGACATTTTTTCCGTCTTATTTTTTCTGTCAATTTCGCGCAAGGCTGGCAATCTATAATAAGTGATAAATAAATTTACCAACGCAGTGGCTAAAATGCTTTCGTAGATTGGGTCTGTCCGAATATTGTTAGCTAAGGCAGAATAAAGATATACTATAGCCAGCAAAAGAATTTGAAACAATGCAATAGAAATTACTATATCGACATAAAAATCCTTTTTTCTAATTCCCTGACACACAGAGTATAAACACAACAAAAAAGTGTAAACAATTGCACTAAATCCAATCAAAGCAGTAGTTTTGGGGTAGGAAGTTGAAAGAGGAGTATAAATAAAAATTCCGAAGAAAATCACTAACACGAGAAATATTGTGCTAATGATTTGTATGTTTTTGATTTTCATGTGTTTAGATTTATGCAAGACACAAAAAAGTTACAATTGTTTAGTCTCTTTTTTTAACGAAAACTTCTTGCCAATTTTTTAGCAACTCACGCCAATAAAAAACGCAAGAACTCTTGTAAGTAATGGAAAATTAATAATTAATAATTAATAATTTTGCTTACGCCTGAT
>JAOZMU010000152.1 GCA_029934165.1 Bacteroidales bacterium | reverse complement strand
CCAAAAATCGCAAGCCACTTCGGCAAGCTACCGCTACAATCCCTGCCGCAACAGCCTTGTAGCCAGCGCTTTGACGAAAAGAAATAACAAATCTCAATTAAAAATTGGTTACTGCTTGAAAATAGAAATTTTGCACTCTGAAAAGTAAATTATTTAACCTAATTTAGTATAGTAACTTGAATATCAGCACAATAATTTTCCTATAAAGCAACAATTCATTGCCAGAAAAACCGTTCATGATACTGCGTGAAATTAACATACATCATTATAACACTCATTGGTTTTGTAAGCCATTCCTTAGTTTGCGCTCAAAACATAAATAACCAAACTCAAATAGATTTTGTTGCGGTTTCGGATACGATTGTTATCGACAGCTCTGGAATTGTTCCTCAAAGTTTAGTCTTATACTTTGAAAATCAACTCGTTAAAAATACTAATCTTTATGAAATATTGTACTTCAAAGGAAAGATTATCGTCCTTGACGAAAGTATGAAGAACAAAAAATTTACTGCAAAATACAGAAAACTTTTTTTCAACCCAACAAAAAAATATTTCCATAAAGATTATAGCCTCGTTACAAAACCACTTTCCGAACGCAATTTTTTTTCGCCATCGTCCGAGGCAAACAAAAAAAGCCAATTTCTCAGCAAAACCACAAGTTTACAAAAAAGTGGTAATATTTCGCGCGGAATTAGCTTTGGAAACAATAGCGATGTTGTTGTAAACTCGACACTTAACTTGCAATTGGCAGGCAAATTGAATGATAAAATCTCGATATTAGCAGCCATTTCAGACCAAAATATCCCAATGCAACCCGATGGCAATTCGCAGCAAATACAAGACTTCGATAAGGTGTATATAAAGCTGTTTTCCAAGCAGATGAGCCTTGTTGCGGGCGATTATTCTCTATCAAGCCCTGCTGGTAATTTCATGGTTTTGAACAAAACCGTGCAAGGCGCAAAATACGAATTTAACCCTAAAGGCGAAAAAGTCAGTTTTAAAACCGTTTTGAACGGTTCAATCTCGAAAGGAAAGTACACCCGACAAGTTTTACAAACGCAAGAAGGCGTTTTGGGACCCTACAAATTGTATGGTAGCGAAGGCGAAATTTACATAATTATTGTTGCAGGCAGCGAGCGTGTTTTTCTGAACGGACGGCAACTAAAACGTGGCGAAGACGCTGATTATGTGATGGATTACAATCTCGGCGAAATTTCTTTCACGCCTTATCGTCCGATAACAAAAGACCATCGGCTGACGATTGAATTTGAGTATTCGGAAAGAAATTTCACTCGTTTTTCGTTTGCATCGTTCAGCGAAATGACAACAAAAAAAAGTCGGTTTTGGTTTAATTTCTATCACGAAAGCGATGCAAAAAACCAACCTTTACAACAAGACCTTTCCGATGAAAACAAACGGTTACTTTCCGAAATCGGTGATAGCCTTTCTTGGGCAGTTGCTCCCAATATTGATAGTGTCGGATTTGACGAAAACAGAGTGCTTTACAAAAAAATGGATACAACCTTTCTTGTTGGTAATGAAAGGATTACTGATACAATTTATATCTATTCCACAAATGCCGATAGTGCAATTTACAAGGTTGGTTTTTCGGAAACTCCGCCAAATTCAGGCTCATATATTCAAAAAGTTTCTGTTGCAAACGGTCGAGTTTTCGAGTGGAAAACTCCGATTAACGGGATACGGCAAGGAAACTACAAGCCTGTACGCGTTTTGATAACACCAAAGAAAAAGCAACTTTTAACTGCTGGTGGAGAAATAAAGCTAAAAAAAAATACGAAATTGGCTTTTGAATTTGCATTTTCGGACAATGATATTAATACATTTTCGGACAGTCATTCGGCAGATAATCAAGGTTATGCCTTGAGTTTTTCGTTAGATAACCGATTTTTGTTCAAAGATACGTTGCGCTATTTGAAAACAAATACATATTTCCAGTTTATTCATAAAAACTTTTCGGCAATAGAAAATTATAGGTCTATTGAATTTGAGCGCGATTGGAATATCACTAAAACACAGCCCAGCAACGAATTGATGAGTGGAATTTCGTTGTCGTGGATAGGGAATAAAAACTGGAATGCGGGCTACAATTTCGATTTTTATCGGAAAGAGCAAATCTACGATGGTTTGAAAAATGCCATCAATTTCAAAGCAGATGGCAAATACGTTGAATTTAAGGCAATTGCAAGTATTGTTTTGAGTTCGGACAGTTTAAAATCGGCAAATTTCATCAGGCATAATGCAACATTAAAGCATAAAAATAGATTACTAAATATTGGTTTTCGCGAAGAAGCTGAAAATAACATACAAAACAATAATGTTACAGACAGCTTATTAACAAGCAGTTACGATTTTTCTGAATATGAACTTTTTATTGAAAATCCGGACTCTTCAAAAGTAGAATTTAGAGGCTCGTATAAATGGCGCGACAACCGTCTTCCTAAAAACAATAGTTTTTGTTCTGCAACCTACTCCAAAGATATTGGCGGAAAGTTTCGTTTGCGATTTGGCAAGGGACATACTTTTGCAGGAGCAATAAATTATCGCCGGCTTCAAATCTCTGATACTACGCTAACTACGGCAAAAGAGGAAAATAATTTGACAAGTGGAATTGAACATAATATTGCAATTTTGCGTCAATCTATTCGCATATCTACTCGTTACGAAACGGGTACAGGCTTGGAAGTAAAAAGAGAATTTTCGTTTATCGAAGTACCAGCAGGTCAAGGAGTTTACAAGTGGGAAGATTATAACGAAAATGGAGTTCAAGAACTGGGCGAATTTGAACCAGCCAATTTTGTTGACGAGGCAAAATATATACGAGTTTTTCTTCCAACAGATAATTTCCAAAAGGTTTATACTAATGAATTTAGCTCAAAAATAACGCTTCGTCCGGCGGCAGTTTGGCGTACAAAAAAAGGTTTGCGCAAGTTTGCAAGTCGGTTTTCAAATCGGCTTGCGTATCGTGCCAAAAAGAAAACCTTATCCGTTGATTATAATCCAATTTCTGTTCCAGATAATGCTGTGAGTATCAATACGTCTGCGCGTAATATTCTGTCATTCGACCAAAATAATGCTCGCTTCGGAATTGATTATATTTTCATTCAATCCGAAAGTAAAACCTTGCTTTTAGGTGGCTCGGAAACGGTATCGCAAGTTAAGCATAATCTTAATTTACGATACGCAACAAATTCGTCTTTGCATTTTGGACTTTCTGGCGAGTTTAGTAAAAAAGGTTATGCAAGCGATTTGTTCGATGGAAAGAATTATAACATAGAGGGTTACAACGCTAAAACAGATAATAAATATCAAATTTCGGGGCTTTCGTTTTTTTCTCTAAGTTATAGTTTTGACGAGAAAAGAAATGTTGTTGGAACAGAAAGAAATACTGCTCACAAATTGACAGCAAAATTTCGGCAAGGTTTCAAAAAACAAGGTAGCGCAGAAGCCAAATTTAACTTTGTTTATTCATCGTTCAATGCCGATGTGAATACACCCATTGCTTATGCAATGTTGGACGGATTTTTACCCGGGAATAATTTTACATGGGAACTAATTTTACGCAAAAATTTGGGCGCAAACTTACAGTTAGATTTGAATTATTTGGGAAGAAAAACGGGTAATAATGACATCATTCATACTGGTGGGCTTAGTTTGCGAGCAATTTTTTAATTTATCCCAAAAATATTTTCCACGCTTTATCTGCTTGATAATGAAGCATTTTCAAGCCATTGGAAGTCGAAGCACCATACTTCTCTCCATGCAGCATAAATTGCGTTTGTGGTGGATTGTAAATCATATCAAACAACAGATGTCGCTCATCTATAGCCTCGTATGGAATTGGAGGGAAGGTATTAAAATCCGGAAAATTTCCTAAAGGAGTTGTGTTTATTATTATCTGGCAATCGCGAATTATTTTTTTGGTCAGGTCGGCATAGCAAAGTTGCTGTGCTGGGTCTGGTTTGCGCGACACAATTTGGTGGTTTATACCCATTTTTTTCATTACATAAACAGCCGCTTTTGCAGCTCCTCCACTCCCAAGAATAAGAGCTTTTGTATGATAGGAGGCAAGCAGTGGTTTAATGGATTCCTCAAATCCGTAAATATCAGTGTTATAGCCCGTTAATTTGTGGTCTAAACCGTGTCTATCAATCCGAATTGTATTGACAGCTCCAACTCTTTTTGCTGTTTCGTCTATGGTGTCTAATAGCGGGATTACCAGCTCTTTAAAGGGGATTGTAACATTCAACCCGCATAAATTTGGGGTAGTGGTAATCAATTCTTTCAATTGTGATATTTTTTTTATCTGAAAGTTCTTATAGACAACACCTGTTATGTTTTCATTGTTAAATTTGGCGTTAAAATACTTTTGCGAAAAGGAATGAATTAGTGGAAATCCGATTAATCCGTATATTTTCATGTCGTGAAATTTTAGACAAATAGAGATAAAATAGCAAGGTTTGGTGATATTAAATGACTTCGAGCATTTTTGTTTTTATCCAACCAACTTTTCCGTCGCTGAGTTTTATCTCACGCCAGTTGCCTAAGCTGTCTGTGAGGTTGACTTTTGTGCCTTCGTGCAACGGAAAAATGTCTGTTCCGCTTTCGTCGGGCGAACTTTTGACGGTTACGGACGATGATATTATTATTGCCATGTCGTGTATTACTATTTTTTGTTTTTGTTGATACGCAAATAGTACCGAAGAGCAACAAGCAAATAATAGCAAAATTGAGAGTAAAAGGGTGAGTTTTCTTACGCGAATATTCTTGTAAAATAAAAATACGGAAGTGAAAAATAGGAATAATACGAATAAAATTATACTTGCAACTGCCCACGTATTGCTAGATACAGAATTGGACAGGTTTCTTGTCCATTCTCGGAGGAAGAAAGTTGGTAGAGTTTCAATTTTATCGACTGTTCTATTTCGTGCTAATTCGAGATTAAATTTAATGTCAGCGTCTTCCGGAGCAAGTAGTTTTGCTCTTTCGTAGTTGACAATTGCAAGGGCTAAATGTCCACTTTTATAATAGCAGTTTGCCAAATTGTAATACAATTCTGGTGCTTCTAAACCTCTGGTTATAATGCCGTTATATGCTACAATAGCGCTGTCATATTGTTCGCTGTTATACAGTTTTTCTGCAAATTTCAGTTTATCGCTGGCACTAATTTTTTCTTGTGCGTAAGTTGCTGCTATAATAAAAGTTAGCAAGAAAACAAAGATAATTTTATGTAAAGAAGTCATTTTAGTAGTTTTTAAATTAGGTTAAATAATCGGGGGTTGTTCATGAAAATTTGTCTGTTTTTGACAAACCGTTGGCTACAAAGGCGTTTTGCGGCAGGGATTGTAGCGGTAGCTTGCCGAAGTGGGTTGCGATTTTTGGCGCGGTTTGGCGAGCGACCGAAAGGAAGCTCCGCCAAACTGCTGCCAAAAACGCAAGGCACAAGGCAACTACAAGCGAAAAGCCCACGAGCCGCCCTAAAAAAGCTGGTTATTATTTTTATCTGCAAAAATACGCATAACGCTTTTTTTCAATGGAAATTGATTTTTATGAATAAATCGTGGTTAAATAATTGATTTTTCATGTTTCATAAAACCGTGATTTTCAAACAGTAGCTAATTGTTAATTGGTTTAACGTAAGACATTTAGCGCAATTTTGTTTCTAATTTATTGATAATATCGGTGGCTTTGGCAAAAATTGTGTTCATCTCTACTCCTGCGGCAGATGGGGCATATTGCGCAAATTCGCAGGTGTTAATTACATCGGTAAATTTGGCTACGAGTACTTCGTTGACATTATTTTTTTTCAGATTTTCGCTGGCACTTTCTTTAGATAATTCGGATACTGGTATCGAAAGTTTGTCGCCCAAATAACCCCAAAGAGCTTGGAGTATTTCGGTGTAAAATTCTCCTGCTTTGTTGTTTTTCAGGTGTTTATGAGCTTCTCTCAGTCGTTTTTTTGATATTTTGTTTGCCCGACGATTTCGCACAAGTACCATGTTTGCGTTGCGCTGGATAGTTTTTCGGCGGATTATTAAAATCGCGATAAACAGTGATGCAGAGAGGGAAAATAGTAATTTATATCCCATAGAACCGAAGAATAAATTGTCTTTTGGCTGAAGCGAAAATTGTGCCGATTTGATAAAACGAATGTCGCTTTCTATAAATTCTACCGCTTCTTTATTAAAACCAGACGAAACCACATTTGTTTCGTTGTCATTTTCGCCCTTCTCAACTAAAATCTTGAACTCCTTGCTGTTTAGTGTTTTATATGTTCCCGATTTCGTGTCAAAATATGCAAATTTGATTGAAGGAATCACAAACTCACCGGAATGTCGGGGAATGATAGGATATTCAAAAACCTTAGAGCCAACAGAGCCTTGGGTTGTATTTTTTATATTGTTCTGTATTTGAGGGTCGTACTGTTCAAAATCGCTAGGCAACTTGACTTTGGGTAGTTTTACTAATTTCAAATTTCCATTACCAGAAATTGTTATTTTTAGGTTGATTGTTTCGTTTGTCCTAACTTTGTTTTTATCTATACTGGCCTCAAATTTAAAGTCGCCAACACCTCCGTTAAATTCGGCTGGTTGATTACTAGGTAATCCTTTGACTATCACCTTGCGAGCGTTGCTTCGGACTTTTTTATTTACATTTCTGAATCCACTATCAAAAAAGCTATAACGCGGAACTGGTTTTCGTAAGACTGCGTCTAAAACCAAAGGCTCAATTGTCAGTTCGCCAGCGTGTTGTGGGAATAAAAGCGTCTGTTTCAAAACCCCGACTTTATAAACTTCGCCATTATATTTTTCTGTCGTGAGCGAAATTTGATCTGGATTGTAAATATCTTGCGACCAAAATCCATCGAATGTTGGAAATTTCATGTCGTTGAAACCAGCAAGCCCAACTTTTGTATAAACTTTGATAGTTGCGATAATATGCTGATTTTGATAGACTTGTGTTTTACTCAAATTAACTCTCACAAAAAAATCTTTTGAGGTAACATCGTAAGAAGATTGCTGCGTATTGGTATTGCTTGCACCACTGCCGCTTTTTATTACCTCTATCTTAATTGATTTTGATGTGTATTTTTTGCCATTTACTTCGATACTGGCTGGCTTAATTGTGTATTTTCCGACTTTCTTCGCACGTAAATAATACGTAAAAGAATAGGAAACCTCCTGCTTCATTTGCCCATTAACAAAGACACTACTGTGGCTCGTTTGCGTAGTTGGTCCCTGTGCCCGAAAATTGGATAGGTTTGGAGGCGAAAAATTGCGACCTTGCGAATTTACAGAAAAAGTCAATCGAAATTGCTCATTCATCGAAACGATTTTTGGGGCTGAGGCTGTTAATGAAACATCTTGAGACCAAACCGTGATGGGAAGCATTGTCAGAAAGAGCAGGTATATAAAGTTTTTCATCGTTCAATTTTGTTTATTATAGGTACTCTTAGTAATGGAAAATTAATAATTAATAATTTTGCTTACGCCTGATTTAG
>JAOZMU010000151.1 GCA_029934165.1 Bacteroidales bacterium | reverse complement strand
TCTTTGCAATGTGTTAAATATCAGGATGTAATGGCGAAGTCAGAAACTTGAGTAACTTATGTCTGTATTCCGAAGATTCAAAATTGCTAGTTTCGCTTTCTGACACTAATTCAGAACCCAATGTATATTCATAAAGCATGGAATTTTCCATCTTTTGCCAAGTGTTTCCGTAGCCAATTTGAATGGCATTTTTTTCATCAAAAGAATGCTCAAATTCAACAATAAATTTTGTCGATAATTTATCATCATCACCAATTTCTGTGCGGTGCGTACTTGCATTTGGCTCCGAAACATCTCGAAAATACTCCGAAAAAATATTCACAGACTCATCATCATATTTAGAAAAAGTAAAATTTGCATTTATACTACTTGTTTTCCCAATTTTATAAATATAAAATAGAGTATTTGTGAAATTTTGCGACTCCGATTTACTACTATTTTTAGTGTCAAAAATATTTTCGATACCAGCATTTGTTTCCGTAACCTCGAAAGTGTTATCGTTGTTACTTAGTCTTTTAGGTAAAGCAGTAATGTTAGTTTCAAAACTTATTGTATGTCTCGGGTTCAAATAATAATCAACTCCCAAAGTATAACGGTTTGTAACATCATGTATGGAAATGTTATTTTCATCACCTAGCGCACTTGGGTTATTTGCTCGATAAAAATTGTCATTAATTTGTTTTGAAGTAGTATTCTTCAAATGAAATTCGTTGAGCGAATTACGGTATTTTGCATAGAAGTTTATCCTGTTTCGTGTGTAATTATATGTTGCCGAGGTGTAATTAATAGGAAGCATTTGTTCTTTTTTCGCATCTAAATCAATATACATAGATTCTGAGAAATAAAGCTCCGAGCCACTATAATTCATTTTCATGATAATATTTATGACAGCAGTGTATCCTTCCAATGCGTAACGCCCACTTGGATTGCGGATTATCTCTATTTCCTTAATTCTTTCCGAAGGAATATTCCTAATATATTCTTGGTCTTTTTCCAAGCCGTTCACAAGTAAAATTACATGGTCATCGCCATCAACTTTTATTGAGTTGTTATACCTATCATAAGTAAGTCCTTGCATCTTTCCCAAAACATCGGAAGTATTTGCAGCTCCGACACGCATTTTTTTTGTTACTAATTGGACTTCTTTATCAAGTTTAAAATCGCGATTTTTTGCCTTAACCGTTACAGCATCAAGCTCAACATCTGCGGGTTCGAGTTTTATGACACCAAGAAAAATTTCATCTGAATGCACGGTAAGTTGCAAAGTATCAGACACATAACCTGTATAACTAAATATAAATTTATACTTGCCACTATTCAGAGGCAGGCTAAAGTAACCTTTTTTCATTAGTAATTCCGCCAGTTACAAGGCTGTCAGTCAGGCTATAAACACTGACAGTGCAAAACATCAAGGCATCTTTGCTATTTTTATCCTTTACTTGTCCTGAAACTCCAAACTTTGGATTTGATAGTAAAGTGTTGCTAAATAGCAATATAGAACAAATTGTAATAATAAACGTTTTCATAATTATCATCAAGTTTTAGTTATAAAATAGGTTTTTATCAGTTTGTTATCGTATGACGATTTGATATGCGAAAATGTTACAGCGAAAATTGAAAAAAATTGTAGAAGTATTCATAATTCGTTGGCTACAAAGGCGTTTTCCGGCAGAAATTGCAGCGCAGATAAGATACGGTTTTGCTTTTTCCCAAAAAAACACGTAAGTATATAGTGTTTTGTAAATTATAATAATATTTTTTGTTGTATGATTATTTTGTTTTGGTTATATTTATAATTTTGCATTCCGACAAGTGTATTTTTTTTAACTTCTGGATACAAAAAAATGACAAAAGAGCAATTTATCCTGAAACTTCACGAAATCGGAGCAATCAAATTCGGAAGCTTTATCCTTAAAAGTGGTCTTGTTTCGCCTTTTTATATCGACCTTCGAGATACAATTTCTCGCCCCAAACTACTCGAAGGCATGGCGAAACTACTGGCAAACAAAATCCAAGAACTTAGTTTTGATATTATTACTGGAATCCCATACACGGCTTTGCCGATGGCATCGCTGGTGGCAGATATTCTCAAGAAGCCTCTGGTTTACAGGCGAAAAGAGGAAAAAGCGTATGGCACTGCAAAAAGTATTATTGGGACTTTTGAATCTGGTGCAACTTGCGTAGTAATTGATGACTTGATTACAACGGGTGAAAGCAAAATTGAAACTGCGGAACACTATGAAAAAGAAGGAGTTAAGATTAATGATTTCCTCGTTTTGATTGATAGAAGTTCTAAAGGAACCGAAATTTTGGCTAAACATGGATACAATCTTCATGCAGTCATTACTTTAGATGAAATTTTAGAAACTTTGCGGTCTAATAATCTGATAAATAGCGATGTAATTAATCAAGTTAGTGATTTTACGAACAGTCTTTCTGAACCTGAGATTGCAAGTAGTGAATTGGACTATAATACTCTGACAAAGAAGCTGTTAGCGTGTATGAAGAGAAAACAATCCAACCTAATTCTTTCTTTAGACGTTAGTTGCGCGAAAACTTTTTTTGAGATACTTGATAAAACCGCAAAGCATATTGTTATGCTCAAAACTCACATTGATATTATTGATAATTTTGAGCCAAAATTTATTGAAAAGCTACGAAAATATTCGCAAAAGTTTGATTTTCTTATATTTGAAGATCGTAAATTTGCGGATATTGGAAGCACCGTAAGAAAGCAATATCGGAATGGAATTTATCGGATTGCTGACTGGGCAGAGTTTATTACCGTGCATACCGTTGCTGGTGAGGGAATTATAAAAGGGCTTTTTGATGGTATTTCGGATAGAAGTTGTTTTCTGCTTGCACGTATGTCTGCGAAGGAAAACTTAATCAATGAGACTTATACGCGGAAAACTATTGAAATAGGACGCAAAAATACCAGTGTAGTTTCTGGTTATATTGGGCATGGCAAAGACGTGGCAGATATTCAAAGGTTTAAATCTAGGATTCCGAAAGGACAATTGCTGCTGATGCCCGGAGTTCAATTAGAACGCGGAAGCGATGCGATGGGACAGCAGTATATCACTGTAGAAGAGGCAGTTGAAGGTGGCGCAGACTGTGTCATTGTTGGACGCGGAATTATTTCTGGCGATAATCCTGATGAATTGGCAGTTCAATATCAAGCTCGCGGTTGGAGTGCTTATCAAAAACGAACGGGACAAAAATAGTGTTTTTCTGTCCGTGGGTTTAAATATTAATTTATAAATTCCTCAAAATAAACGTTTTACTTAAATTTGAAGAAATGAATAATTTAATTTCAATGCGCGATTTGAGCAAACAAGAAATTGAACGATTTCTTGACATTGCCGCAAAAATTGAAAGCGGAGAATTACGACCAGATATTAGCAGAAAACTTGCTGCGCTGCTTTTTTTCGAGCCATCAACGCGAACTTTGTTTTCCTTTGAAACTGCCGTGAAAAAAATTGGAGGCGAAACGTTTTCGATGATTGGAACATCGTCATCTTCGGTAAAAAAGGGCGAATCGTTACACGACACTTTGAAAACGATTAGTATGTACGCAGATTTGATCGTTATGCGAACAACTATCGAAGGAGCGGCAAGATACGCATCGGAAGTTGTCGATATTCCGATTGTTAATGCCGGCGATGGTGCAAATCAGCATCCAACTCAATCGCTGCTAGATTTATACTCAATGGTAAAAACGCAAGGTACGCTAAATAATCTAACGTTGGGTTTGGTTGGCGACTTGCGTTACGGACGAACGGTACATTCTTTGGTTCAGGCACTTAAAGATTTTAACCCTAAGTTTTACTTTGCTTCTCCAGCACATTTGCGTATGCCGTCGTCTATTATTCACGATTTGAAAGAAAAAAATATTCAGTTTGAAGAAATAGAAGAAATAGATTCTATCATTAACGAGCTAGATATTATGTATGTTACACGGATTCAGCGCGAACGTTTTCCATCTCTTGAAGAGTATGAAAAAGTCAAAGATTCTTACGTTATTGATGTCAATATGCTTGATAATGTGAAAGATAACTTTAAGATATTGCATCCGTTACCACGCGTAAACGAAATTACAAAAGCTGTCGATAAAACTCCATACGCATACTATTTTGAGCAAGCCAAAAATGGCGTTTATATGAGACAAGCAATTCTTTCTATTCTTCTGAAAGCTATTTAGTTGCAACGAGAAGATAATTCACAAAGTTTATAAAACAGCGTAAATTTTAACATCATGCCAAAAAAACAACTAAAAGTCGATGCAATAAAAAATGGTACGGTTATCGACCATATTGCTGCCGGAAAGGCTTTGTCCGTAGCAGAAATAATTAATTTGAACTCTTCGGATGAGATAATGGTTGGTATTAATCTTTCAAGTCGTAAAACAGGAAAGAAAGATATAATAAAAATCGAAAACCATGAGCTAACAGCAGACGAAGTTAACAGCATTGCTTTGATTGCTCCATCAGCAACTCTCACAATTATAAATGATTACAAGGTTACAAAAAAAATCGACCTCGAACTTCCAGAGTTGATTAATGGATTGATTGAATGTCCAAATCATTCTTGTGTTACAAATACGGAAAACATCAAAACTCGCTTTCAAACCATTGTAAATGAGACTATTAGCGTTAGGTGTGTTTATTGTGAGAAAAAATATAATGTGGACGAAGTAAATATTAATGTTTAATGTCATAACTTTTGTGATTCGCAGTATTTTTGCAAATCACAAAAGTAAGTGCAAAATGCTATTAATAACTGTTTCTCAGTAGATTAGCAATTATTTGCCTGAAAATAAAAACGTAGGCATTTATAACATGTCTTTTTTGACGTTTAACCTTTTTTGAGAATGATCACTATCATAATCAATAAGTAAATCACCTGTGGTTTTTATCAATTTCACAAAATTAACATCAAAAGTGATTGAAGCCTTGCCTATACTTGCCCCACTCAGAATATTAATTTTAGAATTACCATCGGGAAAAGTCGTTATTTTTAGTTTAGCATTATTTTTTATACGTAAATCGGCAAAATAAATATCCTCTCTATTTCGTGTTGAGATAGTAATAATTCCGCCCGTATTTTTCATGCTGGCAATTTTACCTAAATTCGTATAAATGCTTGGGCTTTCTGTCTTGAAACTCGGATTATAGGTATTTACCGCCATTTGTGCATCTTTACCATCAAGAGTTGTTCCCACACTTCCGATAGTCTCGATGAATGCAAAAATTCCCGCTACGGCTTTTTCATAATCGTTAAAAACCATAAGTTTAGTCATATTGGATAATTTTTTATCCATTTGAATAAAGCTCCTTGTGTTTATGTTTTCCTGTTTTGTCGAGTTTTGCCCAGATGCAAGAATTGAAATATAGCACTCGCTATTTTTGAAAGTTATACCGTAATCGCTGTAATTATCTGAGTAATTGAATAATACGGTTGATGTGTGAGAGCCAACATCAGAAAATTTGGCAACATAAATAAACGCTTCTTCCGAAACTTTTTCGGTCATATCAAATTTATTTGACCACAATTCATTTCCATCTTTATCGTATTTCACAACAAAAACATCTATTCGGTTATTGGATTCCAATTTTTGGCTAATTGTCTTAAAATCACCATCAAAAGTGCCACTTACAAAGCAATTATCATCTTTATCAAGCCCAACAAAAAGCCCTAAATCATTACCAGAGCCACCCAAAGTACGCATCCAAATCAAATTTGCATCAGAATCGAACTTAGCAAGAAAAGCATCATTGGTATTATTTACCGACCAAATTTTCTTTCCAGTAAAATTTTTTTCACCATAGAAATAGCCAGTTACGTAGGCATTTCCATCGCCGTCAATCGCCATGCTGTTGCTTTTGTCTGCGCATTCGCCACCACTGGCGTAAAGTACATTCCAAACTTTGTTTTTGAAGCTCACCAACGAAGTAGAATTACGCAGAGGTATTACTTCGCCTTTATGATTTTGATAGGCAGGCATACACATTCCAGCTGGCGCATTAATGTATGTCGGGTCGCAAATAAAATACTTTTCGCCTTCGTAAATAAAATAATCTCCCTTAATCTCTTGGTCGAACAAAACAGCCGTGGCAATGTGTCCGGGATATTTTACACCCACAACTTTTAGCTTTAATAACTTGTTAACCAAGTAGGCAAATAGAATTGAACGGTCTTCGCAATCGCAATACGGATAATAAAATAACTCTTCTGCAAAGAAAAACTTTTCTCTTCCAAATTGCTCAGGGTCAGTCTTATAGTCGAATCCAGTTTGAATCATACGTAGCAGAAAATTCACAGCATCTTGCTGACTCCTACCTTTTAATATGGGTTCCAAGTTTTCTACCAGCGAGTGCTTTGCATCTGGCGAAATTGCAGCATCAAAATGTATTTTAACATCACCTTGTGGGTAATTTTCAAAAAACGCAACTAAATCGCTATTGTAATTTATTTTTAGTTCGTATTCTTTCCCAATATAGTTGAAATTAATTGCTCTAATCGATACGTTAGTACCAAGAATAACAGGCTCATACATATTGAAATCGAAAATACGACGTGCCTCAGGATAATTGCCCGGATAAGTTTGAATTGATTGCGCATCTTCATTTAAAATGTAATATCGCACTCCTTCCATCTGGTAATATCGTTTTCCATATAGTTTATTTGCCGATGGAACCAATAAATATGTAGTATTATTCAAATATCCAATTTTTATTTTAAAGCCAGATTTAAGCATTAATACCCAAGATAATGTGCGTGCCGAGTTTGTATTGGACGATATTTTTTTGGAGATTTGGTTTACAAACTCAAAATAGCCCCAATCGTTCAGATTCATTATTTCCTTATAGGCATTGATTTGGTTTATTAAGTTATAGTGCTTACAATCTGTAACTTTATCCCAAAAATTTGCAATAGATTTATTGTTTAGTGGCTGCTTAATGTCGAAGTTTAGTGCAGGGTCGTACAAAATATTTACCTCGACTCCATAGAACTTAAAATGCAGATTATTAGAGACAACCAACTCTTTTTCTTCTTTTGCCAAATTTGGAATTACAGGAATGGGAGTGTAATTTGTTGTATCCTTTTTCGGGATTTTAATAACAATTTCTTGCGGTTTATCTTTTTGAATTTCAACGGGTTCAATCTTTGGTAGCTCCGTTGGTTTTGGTGTACTGTCCGGCGAAAAGTCTTGTACTAACTCGTATTCTTTCCATGCTTTTCGGAGCAATTCCGAAAATTCTTTTTCGTTTTGAATGACAAATTCCGAAAATTCCTTTTCTGTTTTATCCAAAAATTTGTCGAAATCGCTTTCCATCGAATTTTTAAGAGAGTCGAATGGATCAACAAACTGCGCCTTTGTTTCGCAATGAAATAGGACGAGAAAGAATAGCAAAATACTTGGCAAGAAGTAAATTTTGTGCTTCATTTGTTTTCAGTTTTAGTTAAATTAATAGGAAAGAACTCAAGTTTCTGACTTCGCCATTACATCCTGATATTTAA
>JAOZMU010000150.1 GCA_029934165.1 Bacteroidales bacterium | reverse complement strand
TTTTGTACTTGGTTTGTAACTATCTCAAAGATACAATATTATGTCGAATTATGCAGCTTTTTTAACACTTTTTGCATCTACAACAACTTGATACTCAAGGTGTTATTGAAGTCAGAAACTTGAGTCTATTACTTACTTTTATTATTAAATTTAATGTCAATTTTTGTGTTTTTAATAACGGTAAATAGGAGAAATTGGAAATTGATTTTTTTTAGAGTTTTTTTTTTTCTATTTTGTGAAGAATTTTTGCTTAGAGGTATGGGAAAACATCTTACTTCGCGCTCCAAAATCAGAAACCAAGAAAAATAATAAATAAAATATTTCCATTATGAAAAGATTGCTATTTTTTTCATTGTTACTTTTTGTTGTTGAATACACGTTTGCACAATCTGCGGCGTTCACTCCAAGTGTAACAAGCGGTTGTGCGCCGATGACAATTGATTTTACTATTGATGATGACAGCGATGTTACTACCTACAATTGGGACTTCAAGAACACAAACACTTCTCATGACGAGAATCCGTCTGCAACATTCATAAACCCTGGTACTTATGATGTTGAGTTGACAGTAAACGGTGGAGATACTCACATTGTTACAATTACAATATATGCAATACCTGATGTTAGCATAAGTTTTGGTGCAGACGAGAATATGGGTTGCGCACCACATATTGTTAATTATGAGGGAAGTATAAATGTTGACCATCCTTCTGGAATAAACACTTGGGATTGGAATTTTGGCGATGGTAATACCGATACCGAAAATTCAGCAGCAACACACACAAGCTCAGTAGCAGCACACGAATATTTGAGTAGCGATGTATATTCTGTTTTGCTCACGGCAACCGATGTAAATGGATGTTCATCTTTTATTATCGCACCAAGCCAAATAACCGTAAGCCCGCCACCTGTTGCAGACTTTGATACTATTCGTCCAAATCCTTGCGGAACGCCATATTCAATGGGCTTTACAGATTTGTCCACAATTGCAGCTCCGGCAACAATAACAAAATGGGATTGGGATTTTGGCGATGCTTCTGCACATTCGTCAGAACAAAACCCAACACACGATTACACTACCTATGGCGATTATGATGTGAGCCTAACTGTCGAAACAGCAGATGGTTGTAGCCACACATACCAAATGGATGCTGGAGTAAATTATGCAAATAATACTGGTGGTTTTGAAGCAAATCCGACAGAATATTGTGTTAATGATGAAGTTACTTTTACAGACCAATCTTCTGATGGAACAACTGGAACTCCGCTTAATTGGACTTGGGATTTTGGCGATGGAAACGCTGGCACAGGTGAGACTACAACTCACACTTATACTACCGATGGTGTTTATGATATAGAGCTTTCTGTTTTGTTTAGTTGTTATTGCTTGCATACTTATACAGAAGAAGGTTATATAACAATAAAACCTTTGCCTGTCCCTGCCTTTACTGCCGACAGACAAACAAATTGCGAGCCTTATGGCGTAAACTTTGACGCTTCCACAACAACAGATGCAATTTCGTATGCTTGGGATTTTGGCGACGGCAATGTTGGAACTGGAATGTATCCGTACCATGAATACACAGCACCAGGCAGTTACGATGTTACACTTACTGCAACTTCTTCTGGTGGGTGTTCGGAGACAATAATAATAGAAGACTTTATTCAAATTGAAGAACCTGTTGCTACTTTTACTCCTAGTGTTACCGGTGGGTGTTTAGACCCCGATTTGCCTGTAACTTTTACTTTTGACGGAACAAATCCTTATGGAACAAACCCTGTTTATACTTGGGATTTTGGCGATGGAAACGTAGGCGCAGGACTAACACCTACACACGCATACACAACGCAAGGCAAATATGATGTGTCCGTAACAATCACTACTGACGAAGGTTGTACATCAACCATAACTGTTGCTGAGGCGGTTACACCCGGCGATAAGCCAAATGTTGCCTTTACTGTCGAACCAAATACTGGTACAATTAATGAAATTATTAATTTCACAAATGGTTCTACAGGAACAGACATTAGTAATTATGTTTGGAATTATGGAGACGGTACAACAAATGGTAGCGGTTCTACATCTTACTCTGACCCAGGCGAATACGTTGTAACGCTTGTTGCTACGACTGATTACGGTTGTGTCGTAGAGGTTGATGTGAACGGAGACGAAATTACTGTTAATGGAACAGGGACAGGAAACACAGCAGCAACAGGGATAACAATTTACCAACCAAAAGTTTGGATGAGCTATGTTCAAAACTTTAATTGTGCGCCTTTGCCAAAGACAGTAAGTTTCCTTGGCGGTCAAGACGATGGCGCAGGTGGTCAAAGTAATCCTCCTGGTACTGTTTACGACTGGGATTTTGGAGATGGAAGTCCACATTCGTCAGACCAAAACCCAGACCATGATTATACAGTCGCTGGAAATTATAATGTTACTCTAACTGTTTCTTATACAGACCCAACAGATGCAACTAATACTCTTCGTACAGATGCTGGTTTTTTGCCTGTGTCTATCACTGAGCCAACAGGTGCCGGAGAGATTGATATTTATGTAACAGGCTCTTCACCAAAAGAGTATGAAGGTTGCCGCGATTTGGAAGTAACTTTTGAAGACTTAAATGTAACAGGTAATTCTTGGGAATGGGTTTTTGACGATGGAAATACTGCTACAACCAAAACCGGAACACACACATACACAGAGCCTGGGGTTTATAATGTTACTTTAACCAAAAATGTAACAAACGGTTGCCAGTCTGTTTTTAATAAAACAATTACTGTTTACGGACCAACAGCCGATTTCACGAATGATACTTATTCGTGCAACAACACAGCTTTGCCTTTCACAAGTTCAGCAGTAGGCGATGGAACGAATCCAATTGTTAGCTATTCTTGGGATTTTGGTGATAGTGGAGTAGGAGTAGGAGCTACACCGTCTCATACATACACTGTTACAGGTGCTTACATTATTGAGCATACTGTTACAGATAGTTATAATTGTTCTCATACCATTCAAAAGGTTGATGGAGTGATAATTCCGGATCCGCAAGCAAAAATTGGTAGCCTTGAAAGTGATTATTGTATATCCGATGGGATTTTATTCCCGAATGAATCTACTGGCGATAATCTTACTTTCGTTTGGACTTTTACTGACCCCGATGGTGGTACTGGTAATTCTACTGACGAATCGCCTACGCATACTTATGGTGCGCATGGTCTTTGCGAGGCAACTCTTGCCGTTCTTGATGAGCATAACTGTCCATCTGAAGCTACTGCAACAACAGATTTTACTGTTCATGAGCCTACTGCCGATTTTACTGCCGACACCGAGCCGGGCTGTGCGCCAATTAGCGTAGATTTTACAGATGCTTCTTCAACCGATGTAGATGAATGGAAATGGACATTTAGCAAAAGTGAAGTCGGAATGGGTAACGAGTCTAATTCTGTTTCGGAGAATCCTTCAAATTTTTATATTTTTCCGGGTTATTATGATGTAACCCTTCTTGTAACAACTCCGGGTGGTTGTACGGCAACCGAAACAAAACCAAATTTCATTCATGCTGCTGGTCCAATTGGATATTTCGAGTTTGACAATGAACGTGGTTGCGTTGACCATACTGTCGGTTTCGAGGCAAAAGGTCTTGACGATATTGATTTTAATAGATTGCAATGGGATTATGGCAATGGTGTAGTTGATGTACCGGGAAGTGCCCAAACACCTTCATATACATACACACAACCAGGTAGTTATTTGCCAATTTTGACTCTTGAACATGCTGGTGCTTGCGGACGATATGCTTACACATCGCAGCAAGAATTTCCGCGCCAAGACAAAGGACGAATTGAAACAAGTTCTGACCCTGTGGCTATTTTTCCGGATTTAATTTCTTGGTGCGAAGTTGCTGAATATCAGTTTGAAGACCAAAGCACGCTTCATGTAACAAAACCAGATAGCCGTTGGCCTATCAACCAATGGGAATGGGATTTTGATGATGGCTCACCAGTTTCAAATGAGCAAAATCCAACGCATACTTTCGCAGATATTGTAAATGGTTCTACGGATACTTACGATGTAACTCTCACTGTTACAACAGGTTTTGAATGTACTCATTCTGTAACAAAATCTGTTGATGTTATTGAACCAGATATTGTTACACATGTAACTGCAAGCGAAACAAATGTTTGTCTTGACCCTGCTGAGGTTGTAACTCTTGATGGTACTACTACAACATCAAGCCATCCTCTAACTACTTGGGAGTGGGAAATTAACACAGACGGTGTTTCTACAACGATGAATACAGATAATGAGACTTTTACTTTTACAGAAAAAGGAACAAATACGGTAACACTCACTGTTACAGATGATAAAGGTTGTTTTCACACTGAAACTGTTGATGTTATTGTTGATGATATTACAGCAGATTTTACGCCAGTTGTGCCAATTGAAGTTTTCCGTGGTAATGCCTTAAATTTTATAGATGCAACAGTTAGCACCATTTCACCAGATAACGATTGGGATTGGACATTTTCTGATGTTCCGACTATAATTAATAATGACGAAACCCCAACTTATACTTTCAATACTATCGGTACTTTTGAAGTTGAATTGACATCTACAAACGCAGAAGGTTGTAAATCAACAATTACGAAAGAGGTTGAAGTTAAAAATAATACGCCTACTTGTGCTGATGATGCTGTTAATGCAACGGAGGATACACCGATAACATTCACAACTTTACTTGATAACGATTCAGACCCAGATCTAGCACAAACGTTGTCGATTGTAAGTGCAGGTGTAAATTCACCTGGTTTTAACAATTTATTAACAACTCAGGGTGGCTCTCTTTCTATCTCTGGCGATGATGTTACATATACGCCACAGTTAAACGTTAATACTGGCGACTCGTTTTTCTACATAATGGAAGACGACTTGGGTGCAACTTGTACAGCCGAAGTTACAATTAGTTTTATTCAAGTAAACGACCCACCAACAGCAAACGATGATATATATCCACTTTGTCAAGCAACTACTTTGAGTGTTAATGCTGCTGATGGTGTGTTAGATAATGATGAAGATGCAGTTGAAGGGGATAATATTGTTGTAACTAATACAGGAACTTTTGTAACTTCTGATGGTGGTTCTATTGAAATTTTTGCCGATGGACATTTTAATTTTACACCGCTTCCTGGTTTTAGTGGTAATGAAACATATAGCTATACAATAATAGATGATGGTACTCCAACAGTAGAAACAAGTCTGCCGGCAACAATAACTTTCGTTGTTGAACCAGCAACAACAGCTGCAAATGCAGGCGCAGACCAATATTTCTGCGATGGAACTACTACTACAACTTTAACTGGAAATGCAGCGGCAAATCCTGGCGAAGAGGGAACTTGGATAATTTCCGGGACTGGAAATATTGTTAGTCAGAATGATGAAGGCTCTATTTTAAATGGTCTTGCCGAAAACGAAGACGTAACTCTCACATGGACAATAACAAGTGGAGGTGAAGGCACTTGTACACAAACTCAAAGTTCAATGATTGTTCATACTCGCTTTGCAGAAACAGGAGCAAACATTGAACAATGTAATTCAACAACAGCAACATTAAATGCAGAAGCTCTACCTGTCGGAATTACAGGAACTTGGACTAATATAACTGGCGGTGGTTCTGTCGCTTCTGCCGATGCTCCTAATCAACATGATTCTGATGTAAGCGATTTAGATGCAACAACTGCGCTTGCTAATGTTCATGTTTTTCAATGGGCAATAGATAATAATGGAGTTTGCTCTGCTACTTCAAATACAACGATAACTGTACATAAAATGGTTACTACTCCTGTTTTTGCAGGAGATGACATATATACTTGTGGCGAAACTTCTTCCAACTTGAATGCAACTGCACCAACAACGGGAACAGGAACTTGGACAATTACTTCTGCACCGGCAAGTGTTAATATTCCTGCGGGTGAAATAAATAGTGCGAATGCGACTGTGAATGGTTTAACAGAAGGAAGTGATAATGAATTTCTCTGGACGGTTGTAAATGGAACCTGTACGGATAATGCAACAGTTCATTTGTATAATGAAATAACTGCTGATGCCGCTACTGGTTATGCAGTATGTAACACAAACACCGATCATGCTATTGAAGCAAATGACCCAGTTTTTGGAGTCGGAACTTGGACTACTTCTTTTAGCGCACCAAATTTTGCTGATGCAACCAGCTTTTCTACAACTGCTGATATTGAAGCAGCTGGAGATCCATCTACTTCAACAACTTTCACGTGGACAATTGATAACAACGGCGAATGTTCTACAAATGATATTTTAACAATTAGAAACGACCATGTACCTTCTGCTGCTGAAGCTGGTGATAATCAGTATATTTGTCAGGTTGCAACAACAACTTTAGATGCAACATCAGTTACTGGAGGCATTGGTACTGGTGCATGGACGAAAGAAAGCGCAACAAGTGGAACTGTTACTAATCCTGCTGATTTTAATTCTGGTGTTACAGGACTTCTTCTTGGAGAGCAAGGGATTTATCGCTGGACTGTAACTAATGGAGAATGTGAGCTTTCGGACGATGTGCAACTATTTGTTTCTGTTCCTGCCGATGCTGGAGATGATGCAGATATTTGTGATGGCGATGCACATACAATTTCTGGTGCTACTGCATCTGGCTATGTAGCAATGGAATGGATAACTTCTGGCTCTGGAGAGTTCCTAAATAATGGAACATTAACTCCAACTTATGTTCCTTCGGCTTCCGACATCGTTCTTGGAAATGTAACTCTAACTCTTACTGACGATGATGGCGGTGCGTGTTCAAACACAAACTCTATGGAGCTGACTATCCATGACATACCGGAAGTACCAATGGCTTTCTCTAATTCGGAGATTTGTAATGGCGAAGATTTAGTTTTATCTGCTTTGCCTGATGGTTTTACTCAATATAATTGGATTTCACCAAATGCTGGTTCTTCTTCTGTGGCTACAAGTTCTAATAAAATTGTTTCTACAGATGCAAATTATCTTTCCGGCACGTGGTACGTAAATATTGAAAATGCAGGAGGCTGTAAATCGTCAAATGTTTCAACTGATGTAAATATAAAAACTGATGTTGAGGCTGTTGCGTTAAATAGTAGTCCTATTTGTGAGGGCGATGATGTTCAGCTTTATGCAAACAAAGTTACAAACGGCGATTATCGTTGGTATAGCGATGCTGCCTTAACGGACTTAATTTCGACTCAACAAAGCCCTTGGGTTAGTGGTGTTGTCAATAATGACGATTTTTATTTACAAATAACAGCTGATGGTTGCGTCTCAAATGTCTCAAGCACAACTGTTTCCACTCACTCCCAAACCGTCGCGCCAAATATGACTGCCAACGCAACAACAAATGCTTTGGGTGTTAACGAAGGCGAAGAGATTATTTTCAATACCACAACAACCGCCAATGTTACTGCTTATTTATGGACAGGACCAAATGGTTATTCTTCAACGCTTCAAACGCCACCGACCGTAA
>JAOZMU010000149.1 GCA_029934165.1 Bacteroidales bacterium | reverse complement strand
TTCTTTATAAGAAACTAATTCAAAATTATCAATTACTTCTTGAGGGGCGATAAATCCTAAAATCGATTTAAATATTTCTAAGTTCATGTGATTCTTTTTATGATGATGTTGCCTAAAATAGAAAATTTTTCAGACTCTTTAGCACCTCAAAATAAAGTTTAGCCTAAAAGAAGATAAGTTTATTTCTGAAATTCAGTTTGATAAAGAAAATCCTGAACAAGTAATTTGGGCAAAGCAATTTTTTCCAAATTGTTCTATTGAAGAGTTAGAAACAAAAATTGCAGAAGCAAAATATTATTTTATGAATGCCGCCAAAAAAACAGCAAAATTTGCAGGCATGATTAGAGCAAATTTTCCTGAATTACCAACGAATTTTAAAAAAATGCCCTAATCGCATAGCTTGCTGACGGACTATCCGTCCGCCAGTGCGCCTCACACACCACCGAGCATACAGACCTCGTAAACGGCGGTTCCCTAAATTATGGGAAAGAAAGAATTGCGATATTTGTAAACCGGCGAAATTGATTCGTAGATGTCAAGCATGGATTTGTAACCACCTCCACGCATAAGCAATTCCATATTTCACGCCAAGGCGTATCAGATTCTTGCGTCTTCGCTCGGGTTTGTTACTCACTTTTTTTATTTTAAATTTTGGTGTTCGAGAGATAGCTTGGCTAAGTTCCAATCGCTCCAAACCACCTTGCCACTTGCTAACACTTCTGGCATAAATCACACGTACACCCTCTGGAAATTATGCACTTTTCCGCTTGTAAATTAAACCTAAATTTGTACTTTCGTTCCATTTAGTCTAACTTGCAGTCAGTTGCACTGCTACTCATGCAGGGCACACATGTCGTTGCGCTACGATTGGAAATATTTTTCCATTTCGTTGGCATCTTGGATGGTTTTTACAAATTCCGTATCTTTGTAAAAAACTAAAATATTATGACGATAAAAGAAGCACAAGAAACTGTTGACCAGTGGATTAAAAAATACGGAGTACGCTATTACAGCGAGCTAACCAATATGGTAATCCTCACCGAAGAGGTTGGCGAAATGGCGCGAATTATCTCGCGGACGTACGGCGAACAGTCGTTTAAAAAAGGCGAAGAAAACGCAAGCCTATCCGATGAGATGGCAGATGTTTTTTGGGTTTTGATGTGCCTTGCAAATCAGACTGGCGTAGATTTGACCGAAGCACTCAAAAAAAACATCGAGAAGAAAACCAAACGCGATGCAACACGTCATTGGGAAAACGAGAAATTAACAAAGCCCAACCCCGAAGCTCCGAGCAAATGATTTTATTTCTTTACCAATTCAGGTTATATTTGCAGCAGGAAAAGGAAAATTTTGTAACCAAAACACGCACGTATCACATGGCAAAGTCAGAGAATATTCATCCAGTTTTTGATAAAATACTAAATCGTGAGCATAAAGAACAGCTAATCAGCCAAAAAGGTATCACAATTTGGATGACTGGGCTGTCCGGCTCCGGAAAAACAACTGTTGCAATTGGTTTGGAGCGGAAACTTCATGCGTTGGGAATTTTAACACAAGTGCTTGATGGCGACAATGTTAGGACGGGAATAAACAATAATCTTGGTTTCTCTGAAACCGACCGCCACGAAAACATTCGCCGCATTGCCGAAGTTTCCAAACTTTTTATAAATTGTGGCATCGTTACAATAAATTGTTTCGTCAGCCCAACCATCGCCATGCGCCAAGCGGCACGTGAGATTATTGGCAGCAAAAATTTTGTCGAGGTTTATGTAAACGCATCTCTCAATGTTTGCGAAAAACGCGATGTTAAAGGGTTGTATGCGAAAGCTCGCAAAGGCGAAATAAAAAATTTCACGGGAATTGATGCTCCTTTCGAAGCTCCAATAAAACCAGAAATCATTGCAGAGACAGGGAAATTAACTGTCGAAGAGACGGTAGATTATGTTTTCGGGCAAGTAATTTCGCGTATTAAACCAACCGAATAAATAATAATTATTGTGTTGGGAATTTTTTGTACTATAATTTGCTGATTTTCAGTGAAATCGCAAATATTTGTTTTGATATAAAAAGTATGGGTTTGTTCATAAAGATTTGTCGGTTTTGCGAAATTGCTTGCTACAAAGGCGTTTTGCGGCAGGGATTGTAGCGGTAGCTTGCCTTGTGGCTTGCGATTTTTGGCTGGCGGGGCAGAGCGACCAAAGGAAGCTCCTGCACCGACATTGCCAAAAACGCAAGCCACAAGGCAACTACAAGCGAAAAGCCCTTTAAGCCGCCCAAAAAAATATTTTTTTATAAACAAGCCTTGTATTAAAAATGCATGGCACTTCGATGAGCTTTACACACTAACAAATTATGACTAAGGAAATTAAGGTCTAAGACCTAATTAGTGTTGCTTACGCAGTTTTGTAAAACTCGAACTAAGACCTATTTTTTATGAAACGTTTAAGCTGTGAATTAACAACTTAGGTTAATAAAAAGCGTAAGAACTTTTGTAAGAGTACCTATCAGCAAATTACAGACATGCAAATAAGTAAAAACTTTTGTATGAGTGCTTACAAGTCTGGTGTCGCCAAAAAAAATTAAGAAATGAAGAAATATAATTTAAACCATCTTCGCGAGTTAGAATCTGAGTCTATGTACGTCATTCGCGAAGTTGCTGCACAATTTGATAAGCCGGTAATGCTTTTTTCTGGCGGAAAAGACTCAATCATAATGTTTCATCTGGCACGAAAGGCATTTTTTCCGGCAAAAGTTCCGTTTCCTTTGATGCACATTGACACGGGGCATAATTTTGAGGAAGCAATAAATTTCCGCGATGATATTGGCAAAAAGACTGGTACTCAGGTTGTTGTGCGTTATGTTCAGGACACCATCGACGAGGGCAAAGTAACCGAGGAGTCGGGCTACAACGCCAGCCGCAACGTGCATCAAACCACAACGTTACTTGATGCGCTGGAGGATTTGAAATTTGATGCAGCAATGGGCGGTGGTCGTCGCGATGAGGAGAAAGCACGCGCAAAAGAGCGTTTTTTCTCGCATCGGGACGAGTTTGGTCAATGGGACCCGAAAAATCAGCGTCCAGAGCTTTGGAATATTTTCAATGGGCGGAAAAAAATGGGTGAGCATTTTCGCGTTTTTCCAATCAGCAATTGGACAGAAATGGATGTTTGGCAGTATATTTTGATGGAAAATATTGATATTCCGAGCATTTATTACACCCACAAACGTCGTGTTTTCAATCGCGATGGTGTTTGGCTTGCCGAAGCTCCTTTTATGCAGCTAAAACCCAACGAAAAAATTGAGGAACGATTTGTACGTTGTCGGACTATTGGCGATATAACTTGCACTGGTTTAACGCTTTCGACGGCAAGCTCGCTTGAGGATATTGTCGAAGAAATTGCGGCAACTCGCGTTACAGAACGTGGCGGACGCTACGACGATAAACGCTCGGAAACGGCGATGGAAGACCGCAAAAAAGATGGTTATTTTTAGAGCAGGAAAATTTATTTGGTCTTGTATGTGGCTTATATTCAGATTAATAGTGGTTGGGCATAAGCAAATTTTTGGTTCTTAATTTTTAATTCTCAATAATGGCAACAGTAATCTCATACAATCTCAACGGAATTAGAGCAGCATTTCGCAAAGGATTTGGTGTTTGGCTCGAAGAAACACAGCCCGATGTGCTTTGTATTCAGGAAACTAAGGCTCAAGAATCGCAGATTGATAAAATGTTTTTTCAGTCGTTAGGATACCATCAATATTGGTTTTCGGCAAAGAAAAAAGGATACAGCGGAGTTGGTATTTTAACAAAAACAAAGCCAACTCATGTTGAGGTCGGGATGGGAATCCCTGAATACGATGACGAGGGGCGTTTTATCCGAGCAGATTTTGGCGATATTTCGGTTGTAAGTGTCTATCACCCATCTGGTTCGAGCGGAGATACTCGACAAGAATTTAAGATGAAATGGCTTGATGATTATCGAAATTATATTGCGGAATTACAAAAAGAGCGTCCAAACCTGATTTTATCTGGCGACTACAATATTTGCAACAAACCGATTGATATTCACGACCCTGTGCGTAACAAAAAAACTTCGGGTTTTCTGCCGGAAGAGCGTGCGTGGTTCGATGAATTTATTGGCGATGGTTTTATTGATTCGTTTCGTCATTTCAATAAAGAACCGCATCATTATTCGTGGTGGAGCTATCGGGCAAATGCACGAGCCAACAACAAGGGCTGGCGGCTTGATTATCACCTTGTTACGGAGAGCTTACGACAAAAATTAACCAGCGCGTCTATTTTACCAAATGTCAAGCACTCAGACCATTGTCCTATTGTCCTTGATGTTAATTTCTAACGCATACCAACTATGCTTGCATGAAAAGCATGAAAAAAATACTTATCACAAGATTGAGTTCCATTGGCGATATTGTTTTGGCAACGCCTTTGGTTCGGTCGGTTCGACAGAAATTTCCGGAGGCGCAGATTGATTTTTTGATTAAAAAGCAATTTGCCGATTTGATGAGACATAACCCACACATTACAAACCTGATAGAGTTTGATAAGCAGAAAGAAAATGCTCTGAAAAACTTAACAGTAAAATTGCAAAACGTGGGCTACGATTGGTTCATCGACATACATAAAAACCTTAGAACCACCAAGTTAAAACGAGCGTGCAAAAGCAGCCTTGCCACAACTTATAGCAAACAAATTCTCAGAAGAACTTTGTTGGTTTATTTTGGAGTGAATTTTTATAAAAATTTTATTCCTGTTTATAAAAGATATTTCGAGGCTGTCGAGGGGCAAGGCGTTGAGTATGACGGCAATGGAAGTGAAATATTTTTTCCTGATGCTATTGCCAAAAAAATTGATGATAGGCTTAAAAACGATGCGTTTATACCAAACCAAAAACTTGTAACAATTTGTCCAGCAGCCAGTTTTGTAAATAAACAATGGATGCCAGAAAATTTTGCCGCAGTTGGCGAGCATTTAGCGCGACAAAATGTGTTTGTGGTTTTGCTTGGCGGTCCGAAAGACTACGAATTGTGCCGCGAAATCTCAAATAATATGAAAAATGCTGGCGCGATATACGCAGGACAACTATCGCTTTTGGAATCGGCGGCACTGCTAAAGAAAAGCGATTTTGTGATAACAAACGATTCTGGAATGATGCACCTCGCCGAATCGCAGAAAACGCCTGCTATTGCTATCTTTGGACCAACAACTCGCGAATTGGGCTACTTCCCGATGCTGCCCGAAAGTGTGGCAATCGAGGCAAAGGTAAAATGTCGTCCTTGTACGCATAATGGATTGAAAAAATGCCCAAAAAAACATTTCGATTGCATGAATAAAATACAAATACATTCGGTAATTTACGAAGCCGAAAAAATGTTGGAAAAATTTGAACCTGCGAAATAAAAAATATGCTAATAATTTACAATCTATTTCTTGTGCCACTTTTGTGGTTAGGTTTCAAAATCGGTAGCCTCTTCAACGAAAAAATCAGGCAAGGAAATCTGGCACGAAAAGGACAACCTGCACGAATAAAAAATGCTATATCTAACTTAAAACCAGAAACTAAACGAATTTTAGTTCATTGCACATCTGTTGGCGAGTGGGAACAAGCTGTACCAATAATTGATAGAATTAAAAAAATAAACCCAAGTATTTTTATTGTCGTTTCGTTTTTTTCGCCATCTGGTTTCAATTATGTCAAATCGCATCTAAGTGTCGATTTGAAAATCTACTTACCACTTGATACTAAGCCAGCTGCACGTAAATTGATGGAAACAATTCGTCCCGAAATGTGGATAATTTCAAAATTCGATGTCTGGCCAAACCATTTGGCTGTTGCCAGAAAAATGAAAATTCCTATTGTCCTGACAGCCGCAACTTTATCGCCTAACTCTGGTAGAATCAAGGGTTTAGCAAAAATGTTGAATAAATCTGTTTATAAATATTTCGACTATATTTTCCCAATTTCCGATGATGATTTAGAACGGTTTATGGTACTTTTTCCTTACAGAGAAAAAATGACAGTTGCCGGAGATACGCGTTTTGACCGTGTTTTTGCAAAAAGCGAAAAAACACGCAAAGCCGGAAATATTTCAGTTTTCGAGCCGGATAAAAATGCACTTACAATAATTGGCGGAAGCACTTGGCAACCAGACGAAAAGCATTTTTTGCCTGCTCTTATTTCTCTTTTGAAACGACACAATAATTTGCGAGCAATAGTTGTTCCGCACGAATTGCACAAAAGTCATCTTGTAGAAATAGAAGCGGCTTTTTCGGCAGAAGAGATTGAAACTGAGCGATATACCGAATTTTCTGATGCTGGCTTTACAACAAAAAAAGTGGCAATCGTGGATACGATTGGAATGTTGGCGCGGTTGTATTTGCAAACAGATTTGGCTTATGTTGGCGGTAGCTTTAGCTCTGGTGTTCATAATGTTATGGAGCCTGCCGTTTTTGGTCAGCCAGTGGTTTTTGGTCCTGTTCACGTTAATTCTTTTGAGGCATTGGAACTTAAAAAAATCGGCAGTGCCTTTGCTGTCGAAAATACTCAGGACATAGAAGATATTTTTGGGCGTTTGATAATTGACACAAAATATCGCAAGGAGATTAACGCCAATGCCGTGAATTTGATTAAAAATAATTTGGGTGCAACAGACAAGATAATTAACTTATTAACAGAAAGATATGATTTCATTTCCTAAAAAAATACAAATAGAAACTTCTATTTTATGCAATAGTCATTGCGTTTTTTGTCCACACAACGAGCTTCAACGTGGTCCGAAACAAATGGAAGAATGGGTCTGGAAAAAAATTATTGACGAGTCACGTGGGCGTGGCATTATTTATCGCCCGTTTCTTATCAATGAGCCTTTTGTGGACTTGAAACTCCCTGATGTTTTGGAGTACATAAAAAAAGATAATACTGCTAAAATTGAATTAAATTCTAACGGACATTTTTCGTTAAAGGCTGATTTAAAGCGTATTGTAAGTGCCGGAATTGACTGGATTCGGTTTAGTATTGATGGATTTACCGAAGAGACTTTCAAGAAAAGTGGACGCGGTGGAAAATTTGATACGATAATAAAAAATGTTCATGCGTTTATTGACGAACGAAACAGGCAAAAATCCGAATGTTACATAGAAGTACGCATGATTGATATTAATGTAACCGAGGAAGAAAAAGCGGAATTTATCGAATATTGGAATAAATATGCCGATAAAGGCACTGTAACTCAATTGTATAGCTGGCCTTGGAGCGGACAAACCACGCATCATCCAGCGCCATGCCCTAAAGTTGCCGACGAAATGTTTTTCTTGACAGACGGAAGTGCGGTTTTATGTTGTTGGGATGCTTTTGGTAAAGGCGTGATTGGCAACGTGAAAGACCTGTCAATAGAAGAAATTTGGTCGGGCGAACCAATGCAACAATACAAAAAATGGCTTGCCAAAGGCGAACGCGATAAGATTGAGCTTTGTTCGCGTTGCGATGCCTATAAAACCTACGATTTCTCTGATTGGAAAGGTTATTAAATTACCATATCACGCAATAGCTAAGGTCTAAGACTGGGGTGTTAATAATTAGCTATTTTTAGCTCTGTTAAAT
>JAOZMU010000148.1 GCA_029934165.1 Bacteroidales bacterium | reverse complement strand
AAAGATTTATTTCTTTCTAAACTTGCAAAAATATATTTAACACTTCTTGGTGAAAACGAATATCATATTTTTTGTGAAAATAGTTTGGAAGAACCTGATAATTGGAACTCACAAACAAATGAAAATATCCAACTCGGAAGTTTTGATTTAATTTTAACAAATCCACCTTTTGGAGCTAAAATTCCTGTCATTGGCGAAAATCTTTTGAGACAATACGAACTTGCCTATTTTTGGAAAAATGGAGAACTAATTTGGCATAAAACAAATAAACTTAGGGACAAACAACCGCCACAAATCCTTTTTATTGAGCGGATTATACAATTATTAAAAGACGGCGGAAGAGCAGGTATAATTTTACCCGAAGGAATTTTTGGAAATCCATCTGACAGATATATTTGGGAATATATTAGAAAATATGCTTCAATTCTTGGAATTGTAAGTCTTTCGCAAGAAACATTTCAGCCAAGCACACATACAAAAACAAGCGTTGTTTTTATCGAAAAAAAGAAACAAAATCGTTCAAAAGTATTTATGGCAATCGTCAATGCAATAGGACACGATAAAAATGGAAAAGAAATTTTTAAAATAGACAAAGACGGTTCGCATATCTACGATAAAAATGGACAAAAAATATTAGACGATGAAACACCTGAAATAGCGATAAATTTCAACTCTTTTTTAAATGGTGGCATTGAAAATGAAAGTCATCTTGGTTTTTCAATAAATACGAATGAAATTAGAGAGAATATTTATATTCCTGAAAATTACAATCCTGAAATTAAACAAAAACTTGAAAAACTTGAAAAAAGCGGAAAATATAAACTTATTTCTATAAAAGAATTAATTGAAAAAGGAATTTTGCAAATACGAAGGGGAAATGAAATTGGTTCTCGCAGTTATGGGACAGGAAAAATTCCTTTTGTAAGAACAACAGATATTGTAAATTGGGAAATAAAAATGAACCCAATAAAAGCGGTTTCCGAAAAAATTTATGAAAAATATAAGACATCACAAGACGTGCAAATAAATGATATATTATTTGTAAATGATGGAACTTTTTTAATTGGTCGGTCGTCTATGGTAACAAGATTAGACAAGAAAAGTGTAATTCAAAGTCATTTGCGAAAAATAAGAGTTTTGCCAAATGACGAACTAAATCCATATTATATTTTTTATTTGTTAAATACAAAAATAGTCAAACAACAAGTTGAAATTCAGACTTTTGTGCAAGCAACTTTATCTACACTTGGTAGCAGGATAAATGAATTCATTTTACCAATTCACACAGATAAAACAGAAATTGAAAAAATAAGCAATGAAATAAAATATATAATTGACAAAAAGACAGAAATTAGAGAACGAAGCAGAAAAATTATTGCGTTAAGTGAATGATAAGTGTTCTGCACTTTTTAATATTGATACAAAGATTTACTATATGGCTGAAAATCAGCAACAAACAGCAAATAGTAGTATAGGTTAATTGATTCGTTCTAATAAGAGTTTTAACATTATGCTTTATGCCGTTTTCATTTTAAGAATCATACAAACTAATCTTTCAGCAGTTTTGGATACACAAACATCGATTAGGTTAATTTTAATATCAGTTTTATTTGGGTTTCTGTTCTTGATGCCAGTAAGAACATTGGCACAGGTAAACACAGATGCGACCGAAATTCAGGAGTCCATAGTTGTAAAACACTCGCCACGAAAAGCCGCTTTATACTCGACCCTTTTGCCTGGTTTAGGACAGGTTTATAATAAAAAATACTGGAAAGTTCCTGTACTTTATGCAGGAATTGTTGCATTGACATATTTCACGATAGATAATCATAAAAAATATCGTGAATATTTTAATGGATACGCCGCTTTATCCGACACTATCTCAGGAAACGATGTCGGCTATCCGTTGACAAAAGAACAATATTTGTATTACAAAGATAGTTTTCGACGGTATCGCGACATGGATATTTTACTTTTGGTGGCTTTGTATGTCATCAATATTGTCGATGCTACGGTAGATGCTCACTTTTTTGATTTTGATATTGACGATAACTTATCGTTGAATATCAGACCGTTCATTAATACTTTTCCTAACAAAGACCTTCAAACAGTCGGCGTGAATTTGAACATTAGGTTCTAAGGAAAAAGTCTTTTTAAACATTTTTTAGTAACATGAAAATTGGCTTACGCATGATAATGTTCATGTTACAAAAATTATTGAACAAAGTTATTTTTCATTTTATTAACGTAAGTTACTAATTTACAGCTAAAACGTTTCATAATTAAATAGGTCTTAGACCCTCATTGTTTTTAACTTAATAAAAAGTAAACAGAAATGGACAAAATTGCACGAATTTCAGCATTGATATTTTCTCTATCAGTTTTTTTTTCAATTGCAGGTCATTCAAAATCTGCCACAGATAGTACGATTCAAACTACTAAAGACTCATTGTTATCAAGTTATATTATAAAAAATAAGCATCATATTAACAACGGCAATTGGCTATGTTTTCATACAGCCATAGTTTTGGATATGAATAAACCAAAGAAAAAAGTTGTCGCAAAAAAAGTTGTCGTAAACCATAGATTTTTGGAGCGCGACCCTGCCATAGTTGCCTATTACCAAGAAGGATACAACTCGGAAGCGCCTAAAAATTTGGATAGCTTGCTAGACAATTGGTACACAAAATTATCCATGAAACAAGCCCGCGTAATGGCTTTTAACGAAATTCCGGATTCGTTATACAAATTGCCGGATTCCGTTTATATTGCACGTTTACAAAGCATTCAGAGTGGAATTGATTTGCCTTTCGGAGAACGAGCAAGAAAATATATTGTACAATATACAAATCCAAGA
This sequence comes from Bacteroidales bacterium, assembly GCA_029934165.1. Classification (GTDB taxonomy): domain Bacteria; phylum Bacteroidota; class Bacteroidia; order Bacteroidales; family JAOZMU01; genus JAOZMU01. The sequence goes on along the minus strand of JAOZMU010000148.1, from coordinate 4,773 downwards.
GCAAAGCGGTATATCGAAAGTTTAATTGGACGTGCAGAATACTATTTCCCTATGTTTGAGGAGGTTTTGGATTTGTATGGAGTACCATTAGAACTGAAATATTTGCCAATAATAGAATCCGCATTAAACCCCAAAGCAGTTTCATTTGCCGGCGCGACAGGCATTTGGCAGTTTATGAAAGGTACAGGAAATATGTACGATTTGAAAGTTTCAAGTTATATTGATGAACGTCGCGACCCACTAAAAGCTACCCACGCAGCTGCTCGCCACCTACGCGATTTACACAATAAATATGGCGATTGGGCATTGGTACTTGCGGCATACAACGCTGGTTCTGGCAATGTTGACCGAGCAGTTCGTCGGTCTGGTGGTGTTGCCGATTATTGGAAAGTTTCTAACTATTTGCCACGAGAAACACGAAATTATGTGCCGGCATTTATTGCAGTAACTTATTTGATGAATTTCTATCAAGATTATAATTTTATTCCAACAAAACCCGATTTGCCCTCATTCATTGATACTGTTCATGTTGAAGGAACAAACCTCCACCTGAAACAAGTGGCAGAAGTGTTGGATATTCCGTTTGAAAAGATACAAGCCCTTAATCCTCAATACAAAAGAGATATTGTTCCTGCCGCAGGAAATACGTGTATGGTTCGCCTGCCGATGAAAGATGCAATTCGGTTTATCGAGCTGCAAGACACTGTATATGCGATGAATAGAGATGCAAAAAGCATGAGAAATATCCATAGCTATGCAAACAATTCCGCTAACGATGCACCAGTTGTCAACGGAAAGAAAAAACTTTACTATACTGTTCGTTCTGGCGATAATTTATCAAAAATTGCATCTTTATACAACGTTAGCATAAACGATTTGAAACGATGGAATGGCGCAGGAAGAATGTTAAAAGTATCTCAAAAATTAGTTGTTTATGTACCAAAAGCAAAGGCATCAAAATATGCAAACGTAAACACACGAAACCACGGTAAAGACAAAGTTGTAGCAGTGCAAGAAGAGACAAAAAAAAGCTACAATTTGGGGATTTTTTCATTCAAAACAAGTTCGCAAACAACAAAAAAATATGTTTATTATACCGTCAAATCTGGAGATAATTTTTGGGATATTGCACTACAATATCCAGGAATTTCTGCCGAAGATATAATGCAGATAAATAAACTCTCGCCAAAATCACGCATTCACCCTGGCGATGTTTTGAAAATAAAGGAAATGTAGTCCGTAAAAAACTTTAATTTTATAACTATAAGCCCTTATTGCTTGACCGACAAGTAATAAGGGCTTTTTTGTTTTTGGCAAAGCTTTCTGTCTGTTGCTCGGCAAAAATTTTTATTATAACGGATTTTTATTGGAAACTATAAACCAGTGAAAATCAATCTAATCCGTGTTATTCATGTTCCAATTTATGCGATAATAGGAACACGGATTTAACGGATTAACACGGATTTTTATAATTTTGAATAAATTATTTGCGACATAATAAACTGAAATACAACAAATTGTAATTTCAACAAAAACCGTTATAATCAAGTTTTAAATTTTTGGTTTACATACAATGTAAAAACTCCTCGACAAGTTTCCGAATTTCGTCGTTTTTACCGTAAAGTCGTTTGCTCAAGTCGTGGTCGTGATAGAATTTTAATTTGGTGATAATTCCATCAATTGTCCCAACAGGAAATACCTTGTTTTTCTCGAAGAAAGCTCTTTGCTCCTTCAATCTTTCTGCCGACTCCCAGCACGATTCCGGCAATTGGTTCAACTCGTTGAGTTTTTCTTTATGGGCATCTTCAAAAATATTCACATCGACATAAAGTTTTTCTGCAACATCAAGAGCATCAGGCATTTCAAGTCCGTGCTGCGATGCAACAACAAGCCCTGCAAGCAGTTTATGAATATCTGCCGAGCCGTCTGGCGCACGAAATTCGACAGTTTGTTTGCTCGTAAAATTTCCAAGGGGTTCGGTGTCGTGCGGATTTTCTTTTTTAATCATATCCAAAGCTCCAAGCCAGCCAAGCGGAACACGCACTAAAACAGAGCGGTTACGGTCGCCCCAGCAGATATTTGTTGGAGCTTCTTGGTGCGGAACAAGACGCAAATATGAGGTCGGAATCGTGTTTCCAAAAGCTGTCAACGCGCCAGCAAGGTCGAGCATTCCGGCAATCATTTTCTTTGCTACATTGCTCAGTTTATTGTTTTCAACCATCTGGTTTACGCCGTCTTTTTCTGCCAACATGTGAATATGTAGCCCGCTACCAGCTTTCCCCTCCGTGATTTTTGGAGCAAAACTAATGTTTACATCATATTTTTTGCCCAGCATACGCAAAATCCATTTTGCAATAAGCATTTGGTCTGCCGCATCTTCGACATCGACGGGGAGAAACTCAATTTCGTGTTGCTCAAATTCTTCATTTTCTGTACTGAAATTTCCAACTTCCGAATGCCCGTATTTAATTTTTCCACCTGTTTGCGAGATTAATTCCATCGCCTCAACACGCAAATGCTCCCAGTTTGTAAACGGCGGCGACTCGTGATAACCCTTTTGGTCGATGCCCGGATAAAGGCTTGCTTTTTTGCAAATCACATAATACTCAAGCTCGCCAAGTGCTTTGAAGTTAAAACCTGTAGATTTTTTAAACTCGTTGTGAGCCTTTTTCAAGATGCGTTCCGGCGCACTCTCAAGCGGCTCGCCGGTGCTGGTGTAGAAAGAGCAAAGAATATCAAGTGTTGGCACTTCTGCAAATGGATTGAGAAAAGCTGTCTTGTAGCGTGGAATTACGTACATATCGCTTGCTCCAGCTTCGATAAAAGAAAAAAGACTAGACCCGTCAACACGCTCGCCGGTTGAGAGAATCAAATCAAGGTGTTCTCGGCTGGTAATGATAAAGTTAAGTGTTTTCAATCGACCATCTTCAGCAGCATACCGAAAATTAAGCATTTCGATTCTATTTTCCTTAATAAAACGAATCAAATCTGCCTTTGTAAACTCAACAGCAGGCTTTTGTAAGTAGTTTTCAAGCACATGCGGATTAAGCGAAAATTTTGAATTATCCATAGTTAAAATTTTTGAGTTGATTAAAAATTAATTATTAATTGCTGATTTTTGCCGTGCGTATTTCACAGGCGATGTCCACGATTAACCCCAGCGATTATCAACCCATGATTGTCCCACCACGATGAAATTTTTTGGTTTATTTAAAAAATAAAAAACCTCACAAATCAAAAAAATCTGCGGTTCAGACAATTGTTAGCTCCAAATGATAATTTTGAGATTGTTGAAAAGTATTTTACTTTTCGTCATCAAACAACTTGTCTATGTCGGTTTTTTCTGCTCTTGCTCCATCTTTAAGCCACTTTGAAACAGCTCTATACGGCGCAACAACAACTTCGAGCGAATCCGAAATTCCTTTTGTAATTTCAATATACATATCGTCCTGAATACCTGTTTTTACATATTGTATCGACACTTTTTTAGACTTAGCATTATACGTAAAAACGGCTTCTTTCATCATCTCCGTTTCTTTTTCTTTGAGAATTTGTGCGGCATCTTCACTTTTGTCGCCTTTCAAAACAAGTAATTCTTTGCTTTTTGTTGTGTCGATTCGTATCGTAACAGCCTGAATAGGAACGCATAATACATTATATCGTGTGTTAGTTTGAATATCGACAGTTGCCGACATTCCAGGACGAAACGGATAGTAATTTGGATTGTTATCCGGCAAAAGATGCTTGTACGAGCTTCTTAATATCAACACTTTAACTTTAAAATTGGTAACTTGGTCGGTGTTCAAGCCAGCAGACGTGGCAGAATTGGCAATTTCAGTTACAATTCCCTTAAACTTTGTTCCAAGATAAGCATCAATTTCAATAATAGCCGTATCTTTCATACTGACTTTGACTATATCGTTCTCATTTACATCGACTTCGACTTCCATTTTATGCAAATCTGCAACACGCAACATTTCTGTTCCCGCCATTTGAATTGTACCGACAACACGCTCGCCTTTTTCTACATTTAGCATAGAAACAGTTCCATTCATCGGTGCGTAAATCGACGTTTTCGTAAGGTTTTCGTTTGCCTCTTTGAGCGAAGCCTCGGCACTCTTCACAGAAAAAGCCGCCGAATTTACTGTCTGTTTTGCTGCATCTACCTCAGCTTTAGCTACATCGTAGGCAGCAACGGCATTTTCGTATTCGGCTTGCGAAATAGCATTTTGTTCCCACAATTTTTTGCTGCGCTCAAACGATTGCTTTGTTTGTTGATATTGTGCCTCGATTTGTGCCTGTCGAGCTTTCGAGTTTGCCATATTCGATTTAGACGAATTTAACGCAGCTCTAACACGGTCAAGGTTAGAAAGATAGATGTCGGGACGGATTTTTAGCAGAAGGTCGCCTTCTTGCACTTCTTGCCCCTCGACAACGTATAAATCAACAATTTCGCCCGAAACATCAGGGCTAAGTTGCACCTCGGTTTGCGGTTGTACTTTGCCGTTTGCTGTAATTGTTTCGACAATATCGCGGTGCTTGGGCAGTTCGGTAGCTACTTTTTTTAGTTTTGGCTGACCAAACCAGCCGGCAACTTTTCCAATAACAGCAAATCCAATGAGTGCCAAAACAGCGATTAACAGGTATTTCGAGCTTTTCTTTTTCATCTATTTCTTATTTTTATAACACTTAATGTTTTTAATAAAATGAATTTAATACAGTAAGCCATTAAAATTCCTAACTAAAACTAAATCAGGCGTAAGCAAAATTATT
>JAOZMU010000147.1 GCA_029934165.1 Bacteroidales bacterium | reverse complement strand
AGTTAATTTATATAGACTTGAAAGTGGCTTCGGTTTATACCAAAGTCAACCTTTAACAATTCAAAAAATGCAATAATATCTGGAATATTTGAGTGTTTTTTTGAAGCCATTAAATATTAAAACAACAAGTGCAAATGGTTAATTATTATTTGTGATTTGCCTTAATACAAGCATATAAATTGGGAATGTACCCAAATCAAATACTTATTGGATTATTTACAGAGTGTGTTTATTTATTCCAAAATTAGGCGAAAATGGCATAACAAAATTATTTGGTATTTTTATGCTATTTTTATGGAATTTACGTTTTTAGTGTATCATAGAATAAATGCTTTGGGCGAGGAAAGAACTTGCTTCGCAAATTTTGTATATAAAACTTAAAACTAGATTGTTATGAAAAAAATTGCATTATTATTAATGGCGTTAGTGATTTTTCCGGCAGTGTTGCAAACTGCTAATGCACAGCCTGTTCCGAAGATTCAGATTGCTCTTTTGCTGGATACTAGCAATAGTATGGACGGGCTTATTGACCAAACTAAAGCTCAGTTGTGGAAAATTGTCAACGAGATGGGGCTGGCGCAGTATGATGGAAAACAGCCCGATTTGGAAATTGCTCTTTATGAATATGGTAACGATGATTTATCGGCAGATGAAGGGCATATTCGTATGGTGTCGAAAATGACAACGGATTTGGATAAGATTTCGGAAGATTTGTTCTCGCTGAAGACAAATGGCGGTGAGGAATATTGCGGAATGGTTATCGGGAAGGCAATCCGACAGTTGAAATGGGGAGAGTCTGAGGAAGATTTGAAAATGATTTTTATTGCTGGTAATGAAGCCTTTACGCAGGGTGATGTTGATTTTGCGGGTCAGTGCAAACAGTCGTTAGGTAAGGGAATTATTGTGAACACTATTTTTTGTGGCAGTCGCGAAGAGGGCATCGACACGAAATGGAAAGAGGGCGCAAAGATTGGGTCAGGACAGTTTATGAACATAGACCATAATCAGAAAACGGCGTATATCGAGTCGCCTTATGATGACGAAATTATCAACCTAAACAAAGAACTGAACGAAACTTATGTTGCATTTGGTGCTGGCGGAGATATGATGAAGACACGGCAATCGGCTCAGGATAGGAATGCTGGCTCGTATAGCAAAGTCAATATGGTAAATCGTAGCGTCTCGAAAAGTTCTAAGAATTATAAAAATTCGCACTGGGATTTGGTTGAGGCTGTCGATAAAGAAGAGGTGAATGTTGCTGATATTGACGAAGACGATTTGCCGGAAGAGTTTAAAAATAAGGACGAAAAGGAGATTAAGGCGGTTCTGGAAGGAAAGAAAAAAGAGCGTGTGAAAATTCGGAAACAGATTAACGATTTAAACAAAAAACGAAAAAAATATGTTGCCAAAAAAAGCAAGGAAAATGCCGCAGAGAATACTCTTGATGCCGCAATGTTAAAGGCGATTCGCGATTATGCACGTTCGAGAGATTACACTTTTAAGAAATAGGAGAACTGCGATTTGGGAAAGTTTAAAAGTACCTATTTGCCACAAAAAACGTCATTTGCAAAATATGCAGATGACGTTTTTTTGTTGGTTACTAAGCGTTATTAATATGTGTGTAAAGAGAATAATATAAAATTATGGGTGCTATTCTTTTGAGTATCAACACATTCCCAAAACACAATACTGCTTTGCTTTAGAACGAATAATCCAAAATTGAAGGCAAATCAAGGACTTTTTTAGAGCAACCAAAAAGCAGGTTGATGCCAAAGCGAAAGTTAAGATTTTTTGTCGCCGTTGGATAAATTGGTGCGCCAAGCATATTATCGTGGACAAAATATAATTGCATTGGACCGACTTTCATTGAGATGCCGGCACCTATGTTATTATAACTATTTTCCATCATTGAGTAACTAAGTGTAACTGCCCAACTTTTCCAGAAACGCAAATTCGATGATAATGTCAACGAAGGGTGAATTGCCTTATCGAAAATCTCGAATCTCGAAAGTAATCCAACGTCAAAAAAGTTTGAGACATAGAAATTTCCGCCAAGATGTATCTTAGGAATTAGCCATGTTGTAAAATTATTTGAACTATTTGTTGGAGAGAAAATTACATCTAACGAATCGCCAATTTCCTGAAACGTCTCAAGCTCATAGAAATTCAAATATTCGCTAATGTCAACCAAGTCGTAGGAATATTCGCCTTCTGTTTTGAAATTATAAGTATTGTCATTCCAACGAATAAACCCAATATCAAGAATACTTGCCGAGACAGCAAAACGTTCCGAAATTTTGTAAATCGCACCAAGGTCGAAACCAAACCCAGCACCATTAATAATATAATCGCTAACAGAAAGCTCATCATTTGTTATTATTGAGTCAACGTGATTGTTTTCGTCGGTATGCACTTCCATAAACGGAGCTGTTAAATTTACCTCATAATTTCCCGATAGCGTTACTTGATGCGGAAATGTTCCCGATGTTGTAACCTTAATATCAGACGACTGGGTTTCTACCGCCGAATTTCCGAGCAGGATTTTTGCCCGTGCGCCAACAGTCAATTGGTTGTCGATTTTTTTGGAAGCACCAAAAGCTATCTCCGTGTAAGAGGTTGCATTAACACCCAAAGACGACAAATCCCACTCGCGCGATGTGCCATATTCTGGGTGCGACTGGTCGTACTGCCAATTGCCTTTGTAAATGGTGATTAAGTCCTTTGTGAAAGAAAAACGAGTGTCTAATTTTTGTGATAAATTAAACGTAAAATACCAGTTCTTTTTCCTGAAACCAAACCCAAAAATACTGTATTGCAGTTGGGCGCGGATATAATTATTGTCTTTCAACGAGTTTTCAACTCCGTCTAAATTAAAGTAAAGAGAGTCATTTTGTTGAGGATTGACAAAAATCGCATCTTCAAAAGAAATTGCATTATTTGAAAGGCTAAAATCTACCGAGCCAAGTGCCGGAAACTCAACATAAGTATTGCAAGGGTGTTGTATCGCAGGGTTTAGCATATTTGCTTGCGGAATGCGATTCATGTTGTAAAGCGTGTTGTTTTGTCCACTTGCACTGATTGCCATAACACTCAGCAAAACAACTGTTATAATCTTAAATATCAATAATTTATTCATTGTTTGAAGTTTTATCGTTAATTACTTTGTGTATCTAAACTATAACTAAAAATTGCAGCCATTTCTACTCGAATGCCATAATCCTGATAAAAAATCACTGGGATAGGTGTGTCAGTAGTTGTGAGTACTGCGCTGATAGTCATTTTATTAACTACTTTCAATTTGTCCATTTTTTCTCTATTTATTTCGACAGCCATTACATCGTTTTCCGTTGGGATAACTCGCCCGTCCAAGCCTATTTCGCCGTAATTTAACACAAATTGACCATTATCAAACAGTGAATCAACAACTTGATTGGAGGCATCAAGGAAATAAACCTGAGTTTCGCCACCAACAGGAAATCCATTAGTGATACGGAGTTTAATCACAAGTTTTTCTAAGTCGTCTAAGTCCGAAAGCATTTCATCAAATTCAACTTGCAACGTATCTTCTTCCAAAACAAGACGGTCGGCTTGTCCGTACATCGGCAATTCTATTTGTACCTGAACAGCAACAGATTCCGCCGAACTTGCCCCAGAAACTTGGTTCATATTCATCGTGTATCGTAGCTGTGTTGGGCTGTTGTTTATTGCTGTTCGTAAATCCGAAATATCATTTTTGTCGTACAAAATATCAATACTTTCGCCGGCTGCCAATGTAAAAGATGTTTGCGGAAGCGTAATATTGTCATCTAAATTGGTGTGCAAACCATCAATCGAAAATGTTACCGGTTGATCAAGCGGATTACTTGCAACTACATGAATTTTAGGGTCTTCGAAAGAAAAAACCTGTTGTCCAAAATCATCAAAAATCCCCATTTTTATTGTGTCTTCTTTTACTACCGAACTATTACCTAATGCGCTGGCAGGAATGCTATCTATATCATAATAAAGAAAATACAAAACGCCATGGTTGTAATAGATATTCTCAAGATAGTTATGAAGGTTTACACTATCGCCTTCAAGGTAGCCCTGAATCGTCATTTGTGTATATCCAATCGGAAATGCCATTGTAGTTGTAGCGATTACTTTGTCGCTAAGTTTGTCAAAATCAAAGTCTTTCTCATCATAGCAAGAGTACATGAAACTCGTCAGGAAGACCAGGATAATTAGTGTAACTTTTGTCCTATTCATAGTGTCGATTTTATTGTTAAATATTAATTATCAGTTAATTATAAAGTTCCTTTGAAGTTTTTTTCAAATATTGGCACGAATTTTACTTCTTGCCAAAAAGCAAAGATAAATAATATCTTTGCCTTTTGACCTAAATTATAAAATTAAAGCCAACCTGTCAATTATTTAAAACCTTTTTAACAGTAATTTATGGTTAAAAACCTATGTTTTGCAATGTTATTAGCGTGTAAATCAGATGTTTAGAATAAAAAAATCTGAGCCGCAAATTTTTTGGATTTGAAGATTGTTCTGATTTTTTATTATAAGCCACGACTTTTTGTTAGCCCACGATAACAATCGTAGGACTGTTGAATAATCAACGAAATTAGGTTAAATAATTTACTTTTCAAATTGCTTAAAATTCTTATTTTCAAGCGATAGCCAATTGTTAATTCTTAATTAAGCATTCATACAAAAGTTTTTACATATTTACTTGTTCATATTTCGCTGATTAAGTGAACTTTGCAGAAATGCGTAAGCAACATTAAATAGGTCTTAGACCTTAGTTTATAAATCAAGGCATTGTCAATTTATAACAATAAACAAAGCCATCAGATAAAGGAAGAATTATGCTAAAATCGGAGCTTTGTGCCGAGAGATTTCCGATGCTGAATAAATGCCCAGACTCCAACGGAAAACCCTTAACCTGAGTATTATAGCTGTCGAATAAATACGCCTTTTGCTCCGTCGAAGAGAAAATTCCGATAGCGTGCTTTTCCGACGAAAAACTAAATATAAGCGGCTCATCGTTTATACGAACCGGAAATTCGTGAAACATTTTTTGTTCGGCATTCTGAGCAAAAATATGTAACTCGTTGTTATCGAGAAAAATATATTCATTTTGTCCATCTCCATCAAAATCAAAATATCTGAAATGGTGGTCGTGCGAAAAATTACGCAGCCCAAGAGTTTCTGTGTTTCCTTTCAAATCAATGAAAAAGACTTTCCCTGAAGTGTTTACAGTTACAAATCGCGCTTTTTCCTTGCCACGAGAATAATCGACAGCGAAAATGCAATTTTCGTTTTTCGGAAAATCCGTTTTTACATTTATGCGCGTTTTCCCCTTTCTGTCAACGATATAGGTCTTCAAATAATCGGCAATTATGATATAATCTAGTTTGCCAACCCGAAAATGTTTCGGCGACATAACTGCCTTATCAACAGTACCTTTAAATACCCAACCCTTCAATTCGACACCGTTTTTATCAAATAGGCGTACGCTTTTATCAGCACACGGAATAAGTATTCTGTAGTCTCTACTGCCATCATAATCAAACAAACTCATCGGACACGTAGCTTTTGATTGCAACGTTACAGGAAATCCATCTACATAGTTTCCGTTTCTATCAAGTAAATGAACAGCCTCCGATGTGTTGAAAAGTAGTTGTAATTTATTATTTTTATAGTAATCTATCTGATGAACTTTGCCCATTATTTTGCCCGCAAATTCTTTTTTCCACAGCATTTTTCCAGCATTATTAATCAAATATATCCTGTTTTCGGCATCTTGGATAAGTAATTCTTTGTCCTTAGTGTAATGATTTATAACTATTTGCGGTTTTATGGTGGCTTTCTTTTCCAAACGTGTTTCCCAAACAGATTTAGTGTTTTGTTTTGTTGCCGGCTCGTATGTTACTATCATAGTGTTGTAAATCAGGTTGTTCTCTGCATGAAATTGATAACCCAAAGTTTTAAAATTTCGTAACTTCGGATTAAATTTGTCTATGGTTTTGGAAACGCTATGTTTGGTATATTCCGTCAAAATATGAAGCATTTTTTTTATGTCAGCATAAAAAAACATTGTTGACGATGCCGATAATTTTGCGAAAAAACTATTAAACTCCTTGTCGTTTATCAAAGTTTTTTGTGCCTCGTAATAGTGGACAAATTCTTTAATCTCATCAACATTTTTTGCAAACACCATATAGTTTTCAACATACGTAAACCACTCAGAACCAGCTTGAGCAAAGATATTTCCGAACATCATTTGAGGTAAATTTTTAAACGGATTTTTATAAATTTCGTATGTATTTCCGTTTGCATTTTCCAACAAAGGCTCGTGGTTTTTGTAGGTGCTGTCGCGTTTTGCGCATGTTTGCAAAATGATGTTTGTTTGCGTCCGTGCAACCTCTTTGCTTAACACCTCAATAACAGCATAAGGTGTTTTATATGAGCTATTTCCAGTCGTAAAAACAAGTGCTATTTCATTATCAATTATTGAACTTATGCTTTGCTTTAGGCTTATTTTATACTTTGAGTTTATGCGCGAAAAATATCTATCATAGACCTTATTCTCAGTATTTTGTTGCAAATATCCGTTGAACTCCTCAAGAAAGTTGCTCATATTCTCAATTCCGAGTTGTACAAACGTAAAAGTATTAGATGGTAAAATAGAGATTATTTTTGTTTCTTGTGGTTTTTGCTCAGAGAAAATACTTAAATATTTTCCGTCATAAACATCTGCCCAAACAAAGCCATTAAGTAAAATTTCTGACTCCTTAATCGAAATATCCATTTCTGCCCAATTGGCAATACGTGTTATTTCTGATGCAGATTTTACATACTTGCCATTCAAAATACTCACAATAGCCTTCGGGAGCATCTCGAAATTTAAGAAAACATTAGCCAAAGCATTTTTTCCGGCAGTTTTATAAACTTTTGCAAAAGAATTTTGTCTTGCAATGGAATGACTTGCATCGGCTTGACGTACAGCAGATTCCAGCAAAATAGCAGACTCACTCAACATCAAAATTTCTTCATGAAAAGCAAAAGAAAAATTGCCCAAAGAACTATTTTTGCTCGGTCGGAACTGATAAATTACCGTGCCAGAATAATTACGCTCCTTAATATTAACTTCCTTGCCGGCAATATTATAGATGATGTTTTTTGCTTTTTCGGCATTTTTTTTACTACTAAAGTGAATTGCAAAAAGTTTTTCGATGTCGCGCTTACCCGAAAGATGAAACGAAACCATAGAAGCCCGATTTTCAAGCAGTTGAACTACTTCTTTTTGCGTGCCAGAAATAGAATCTAAGAGCCTAACAATCTTAAAAGCACCGTCAAAAAGCCCAATTTGCTTAATCTCTTTCAACATCGGCTGTTTTTTATTGATAACCTCAATTAACTTTGCCGTGTTTTTTGTTTCTATTATCATGCCAGCATCAAGCGGAATTACGCCAATTGCCGAGTCTTTTGTTGCGTGTGTTGGCGTATCGTTAATGAAATATATTCCCGTAATAATCAACAGAATAAAGATGAAAACCGCTAAAATAGTTATGCCTTTGTTCACGATATTTATTATATTAAATTATTTATAAGTAAGTGTGTTCTAATAAACAGGTTTTGTTCATTAGAACAAAGATTAAATTAAATTAATTTATACTATTATTTGCTGTTTGTTGCTGATTTTCAGTCAAATAG
>JAOZMU010000146.1 GCA_029934165.1 Bacteroidales bacterium | reverse complement strand
GTTGCTGATTTTCAGTCAAATAGTAAATCGTTGTCTCAATATTAAAAAGTGCATATCACTTAGAATAAAGAAAAATAAGTTTATTTGCTATATGTATGGTTTATACATAAAAATCAATTCCCATTGAAAAAAAGCGTTATGCATATTTTTGCGGATAAAAATAACAATCAATTTTTTTAGGGCGGCACAAGGGCTTTCCGCTTGTAGTTGCCTTGTGCCTTGCGTTTTTGGCAAAAGCGGTTTGGCGGAGCTTCCTATCGGTCGCTCGCCAAACCGCGCCAAAAATCCCAAGCCACTTCAGCAAGCTACCGCTACAATCCCTGCCGCAAAACGCCCTTGTAGCCAGCGATTCGACAAAACAGACAAATTTTTATAAATAAGCCCTGTTGCTATATGTTGACACCGATTTGATAAATGAGAAATACTAACATAAATAACTTATTATGAGAGCTTTAATACAAAGAGTTTCTAATGCCGAAGTAATTATTTCGGGCAAAAAGCACTGCAAAATTGGTAATGGATTATTGATTCTTCTTAGTGTTGAAAAAACAGATTCTCTTGAAGATATTGCATGGTTATCGGGTAAAATTTGTCGCTTGCGTATTTTTCCTGATGACAATCAAGTAATGAATTATTCTGTAAATCAAGCAAATAGCGAGCTATTGGTAGTAAGCCAATTTACATTACATGCTTCAACAAAAAAAGGAAATCGACCTTCGTATATTCGTGCTGCCAGCCCAGAAATCGCTATCCCACTTTACGAGAAATTCATCGTGCAACTTTCAAAGGACACCTCACAAGAAATTGCTTCGGGTATTTTTGGCGAGATGATGGATATTTCTTTGACTAATAGCGGTCCTGTTACAATTTGGATTGATACGAAAAATAAAGAGTAAAATTTTTTAAACAAAGCCAAATCAAGGCTTGTTCATAAAAATCAGGAATGTACCAGTTAAGCATCATTGATACAATGAATAATATATAACAAAACACAAACTCATGGAAATAATGTCATTTCCAGAGTCTTACATAAATTTTAAAAAAATGAAAAAAAGAGCAGAACAAATCCTCGAATTAGCAAAAAAATATCAGGATTATACCGCAAAAAACTTGTCTAAACAAGTACAAATCAAATCATTAAGCATGGGCGAAAAAGATGTCTGTGCCGAAGTAAAACGCCAAATGGAAGAAGCCGGTTTCGATGAAGTACGATTTGACGGACTAGGCAATGTAATTGGACGAATCGGGAACGGAAAAAAAATCCTTGCTATTGATGGACACATTGACACTGTTGATGTTGGAAACCTAGACAACTGGAACTTTGAGCCACTATCAGGCGAAATAAAAGACGGATTTGTACACGGACGCGGCACCGTAGATCAAAAAGGTGGCATAGCATCATTCATCACAACAGGACGTATTCTCAAAGAACTTGGATTTGATAAAGATTTGACTATATACTTCGTAGCCAGCGTAATGGAAGAAGATTGTGATGGACTATGTTGGAAGTACATCATCGAAGAAGAAAAAATTATTCCAGATTTCGTAATCAGTACCGAGCCTACGAACTTAAACGTATATAGAGGACATCGCGGTCGTATGGAAATCAAAGTCGAATTTAGAGGTGTTTCATCGCACGGCTCTGCACCAGAACGAGGCAAAAACGCAATCTACATGGCATCGCGTGCAGCTCTCGAAATTGAAAAATTAAATGAACGTCTTGCATACGACGAATTTTTGGGCAGAGGCAGCATAACAATTTCCGAGATAGTATCTGGCAGCCCTTCTCTTTGCGCTGTTGCAGACTTTGCACGTTTCCACCTTGACCGCAGACTCACTTGGGGCGAAACAAAAGAATTGGCAATTACCGAAATAGAAGAAATAGTACGCGATATTAACGCAAAAGTAACTGTTTTGCACTACGAAGAAGAAGCATGGACTGGGTTGAAATACGGAATGGAAAAATACTATCCAACATGGAAACTCGAAGAAACCGACAAGGCTGTTGTAATGGGTGTTGATGCCTACAAATTTCTCTTCGACAAAAGACCTATTGTGGATAAGTGGACATTCTCTACTAATGGCGTAACAATCAACGGTATGTACAAAATACCAACAATCGGATTCGGACCAGGGAACGAAGTTATGGCGCATGCTCCAAACGAAAAAGTCCCTGTCAAAGATTTAATGATTGCATCGGCATTTTATGCAATGTATGCTTATCAAATATAATCAATTTTAAAAAGCGGTGGCAATTTTTAAATTGCCACAACTTTTTTTAAAGTAAGTACTCTTACAAAAGTTCTTACGCTTTTTATTAACATAAGTTGTTAATTCACAGCTTAAACGTTTCATAAAAAATAGGTCTTAGACCTTACATATTCAGTTATACTGTTGGTGGCTTCAAACCGCACTAACAGTGTTGAACACGTCCTAATTTCCAGAGCAGTATAACTTCAAAGCGTCCATTCCTTCTTTCAGTTTGTATTTTGATGTAAAAGAAAAATCATTGCATGCCTCGTTTCTTTTACCTATCATCATAAAACACATTCCCCTGTAATACACTGCATTAACAATGTTATTTTGTTTTTCAATGGAAACGCTCAAATCTTTGATTGCACTCTCAAAATCACTCATTTTATATTTACTAATCCCCCTGTAAAAATACGCTGCTACCAACTCTGGCTTCTGCGCCAAAACAGTATTCAAATCGGTAATCGCTCCAGAATAATCAGCCATATTATATTTTGCCATTCCTCTGTTATACAGTGCATCAGGGTATGGATTTCGCATTCTAAGTGCGATATTATAATCTGCAATGCCTTCTTTATGTTTTCCGAGCAAAACTTTTGCATAACCACGGTTTGAGTATGTTTCGGGGCTTTGTGGCTTGAGTTGTAAACTACGATTAAAATCGACTATTGCACCTTGCAAATCTCCTGTTTTGCCTATCGCAACACCGCGACTGGTGTATAAAGAGTGCAAACTTCCATCGAGCGAAATACCGCGAGAATAATCTGCAATTGGGTCTCGAAAAGCAATAGAATCGACAATATGACCATACCATTTTGGATTTTGTTTACGAAAATCTATTAAATTCTCCTTTGCAACTCCACGATTATGATACGCTTCGGCAAATTTTGAATTGATTTGTAGAGCCTTATTAAAATCTGCAATAGCCGTTATCATCCAAGTAGAATCGTGAGTATCCAAGCCACAATCTTTTTTAGATGTGCCTCGATTATAGAAAGCATGATAGTATTTGGGATTCAATTTAACTGCCTCTGTAAAATCAATCATAGCATCTTGTCTAATACGCACACGTTCGCCGACAGGCAAGGTGGTTTTTGCTAATTTATCTTTTGCACTACCCCGATTGTTCCACGCAACAGATGCGTCTGGGCTGATTTTTATTGTATTATTCCACATCGTAACACTATTATTCCAAACCTTACACTGCTGGGTTGTACTGTAGGCTTGGACTCCGCCAAAGGCTATAACAGCCACAAGGAGAGGTATTTGCAGTTTTTTATTCGCCAAAACTAACCGCCAATATCCATAGCCAACCAGAATATAAAATCCTATCGAAGGAATATACGTATATCTATCAGCCATGATTGCACTACCCACCGGAAGCAATTGCAAGACGAGAAAAACATTAACAACAAAAAAAGCTATTCCGAAGACAACAAATTTATTTTTTTTCTTAAATGCCTTAATGAAAGCTAATACCAAGAGACTAGCTGGTAAAAGGTAGAACCAAAATTTAACAGGAATTTGTCCTTCAACTAAACTTGGATATGGATATAAAGCTGCAAAATTTAATGGCACTATCATTTTTATGACATATTGCGTAAGTCCGTATGCAGCAAATGCTATTCGGTTATAAAAAGCAAATTCCTCAATATCACGAATTGCGTCGCCTTGTTGTTGCGCCATAATGGCTATAACACCGAAGCAAATAGCAAGTGCAAAAAAGGGTATTTTCTCAATAATGACCCTGTCAGAAATTAATTTTCGTCCCTCAAACCAATCAAGTATAACAAGCGTTACAGCTAACGAAACAGCTTGACCTTTAGATAATAACGATAAAATGAACAAAAAAATGGAAAGTATAAAAAACCTCGCTTGTCGCCCCTTTCTGAGATAATAAGTGTACGATATTAATGACGCTACAAAAAACAATGCGTATAAAACGTCCTTTCTTTCTGATGCCCACGCAACAGATTCGACATGAATTGTTCCGACACCAAACAAAAATGCCGCAATTGCAGCCATCGGGAAGTTGCTAAAAAAGAAGAAAACAAACCAAAAAATTAATAGCGTTGTAATTACGTGCAAAATCAAATTAGTTCTTAGATATGAAGAAGCAGATACGCCACTAATCTGATAATCAATATTATACGAAAGCATCGTAAGTGGGTGGTAGTTACCCATGAAACTCAACGTGCTAAATATTTTTTTTGTGTTTTCCCACGATAATTCAACAATCAAGTCGTTGCCCGGATACCACGTATTTTCGCGTACCTCAAACTTTGCAACGTACTTGTTATCATCCCAATTTGTTAATCCATTTTGATGGACAGGCTGGAAAGAAACGGCTGTAACAATGGCTATTAATACGCACGTCAATACTATTACTGATAACGGTGTTTTATTATCAGCTTTCGGTTGCACGTCTTTCTTATTTTTTGGCTCAAATTTATTTTTTTTTGCCTTATGCTTGCTATATTTAGGATACTTTTTTTTACTCATAATTTCAAGAAAGATTACTCAATTCTACTTATTCACATATCTGTTTATCAACACTTTAATATCCTCAATCTGGATTTCTTCTGGAAAGTAGCTTAAAAATTCATCAACCTTCGAGCTATCATTCATCAAAGCATTTTCGAGATGACGTAAAGCCTCTTTAATGTCTCCTTTGTGTATTAAATACGCAGATAAGCGATAATCAATTTCGGTGCTTGCTGGTAAACTTTTCTTTGCAAATATCAGAGCATCAATAGCTTCATCAATTCGTTTTGTACGATACATTGCTAAGGAAAGATTCAACCAAGCCATCTCATCATAAGCATCAAGCTCAATAGATTTCCGATATGCCTGTTCTGCTTTTTCAAATTCTTCGCTGAAACTATAAACATTTCCCATTGAGTACCAATAATCGGCTATACCATCGTTCAACTCTATTGCCTTTTGTATGTTATACTTACAGGATTCAATCTCGCCATCATCGAACAGCACAATTCCAATTCCGTAATACGCATCGGAATAAGTAGGGTCTATTTCGATAGCCTTTTGGTAACTCTCAATAGCCGATGCACGATTCCCCAATTTCTCATAAGCCTCTGCTACATAACAATATGCAGAAGCATTTTCTGGCTCTAACTCAATAAAATCTCTATAAGCACTAATTGACTCCTTATATAATTCCTTGGTTGTCAATACATTTGCTAAATTATAATGAGCCGAAGAATATTTCGGGTCTATTGCAATCGCGAACTCATAAGCCCAAATAGCTTTGTCGTAAAGCTCTAATTTATTATAAACTATGCCAACATTATACCAAGCAGTATCAGAAAAAGCATCTTCGGCTAAATATCGCTCGTAAAAAACGCGACTTTTATCTAACTCATTCAGTTTTTCGTAACAATACGCCAATTCATACAAAACGCCTTCGTCAGTTGGCGCAGCTTCATGGGCAGTTTCCAGATATCTTCTGGCGTGTTTATACTCATTGTTTTTACACAGAATATAGCCAATATCTAACAACATATCAACTTTTTCATCTCCTTCTGCTATCAAAGCCTGATTAAATTCTCGGAGTGCCTCTTTCAAGTTATCAAGATTTAGAAATGCAACTCCTTTTTGATAAAATATCTCGCTGTTAGATGGCTCAAGGACTTCAAGTTTTTTCAGAACATTTAGTGCCTTTATCGGACGCGTTTCGATAATAACCTGAGCTTGACGCAATTGCAAACTTGTTGATGACGGGTGTTGTTGTTGAGCTAACCGTGTTACCTCACTAGCCCGAAGCAAATCGTGTTCGTTTAAATAAAAATCAATTAACCTTTCAAATTCAAATACATCAAAATAATATTGCATTTGAGCTTGTTTCATGTCTTCGTATCGCTTTACAACTGCCTTAATATCAGGGCTTTCGTTGTAATACTCCCACTGACTTTCCATAAATAAATTTCTTAATGTAATACAATAAACAATGGTCGAGTAATTTGACTACTGATTTGTGCAAAAATACACAATTGATTTGAACAAACATTCAACTATGCACCATTTCTCATGCAAAGTCCTGTTTTTTTATATGTTCACCACTGTTGGTATGGCTCGTAACTTGAATAAAATGTTATTTTATTTTCTGATAGTAGATAAATTTGTAGTCAGGCATCAATTCTGGATGAAAAATTCGTATCAAATCGCTCAATATCAAATCGGGATTTGTTATTCCAGATTCATAAAAATCATTGCCTCCAAGCTGGGTTTGTATCTTGTTATTATTAAAAATCATAGAATCTTTATATGCTTGAAATTCAGCAAGTCTGGCATCAGAACTGGTAATATGAGAATAATTGACTGCTTGTCCCGGATTAAGCCATATATCTGATTTTAAGGCTTTTGCAAAGACTACTTCAATGCTTAGTGGAAGTGATTCGCGTGAATTATCTGAGTTCCAAATATATTCGCCACCTGCATCATTTATAAATTGGGCAAAATACGATTTTCCACCAGGAACATACCACGTATCTTTATACGGTATATTGCAAAAAACGGTCGGTCGCGTCAACACATTTTTAAGTTTCTCTTTCAAAGCAATATAGCGTTTTTCAATTTTATTAAATTGTTTAAGAGCAATCTCATTTTTACAAAAAAACTCTGCCATAAATCGTACCCACTCAACGCGACCTAATGGGCTGTTTTCCAGATAGTCAGCATTTATTACCACTTTCATACCCAACTCCCGAAGTTTATGAATATAAGTGGCTGTTTCGTTTCCAACTCCGTAAGTAACAATAAGATCTGGTTGTAAACTAACAATTAGTTCGTAGTTCAAATTTTCATCATAGCCAATGTCAACAATTTCACCTGCTTTTATTAATTTTTGCACTTTGGGATTGCATACATATTTTGCTCCCGAAACTCCTAAAACCGAGGACGTTTCGCTGATTAATTGAAGTGTAGCTATATGTGTTGTGGACATGCAAACAATTTTTTTTACAGGTGTTTTAATAAATTGCTTGTCTGGAATTGCTTTTGGTATATTTTTCTTGTCATCAGATAAATAATATGTGTAATGTATTCCTGTTGCTCCTTGCCACGGATTTGTTGTTTTGAGTATTGTGTATTTATCGCACCTAATTATCTGAAAACCTTGTGCATAACTAATATCTAACGTGTCTGCTTTGTTTGTAATAGTCTTATTATCAAGGTCTGCCGGTTTTGTTGTGTCGCAAGAAAAAATTACCAGCGAAAAAAACACCATTATTGTAGCATTAACGATTAATTTACAGGTTTTTAAGAAATATTGTTTCGTCATATTTTATTATCAGGGTTTGTTCATAAGAATTTGTCTGTTTTGTCAAACAGCTTGCTAAGGTCTTAGACCTATTTTTTATGAAACGTTTAAGCTGTGAATTAACAACTTAGGTTAATAAAAAGCGTAACAACTTTTGTAAAAGTACTTACAAAGGCATTTTGCGGCAGGGATTGTAGCGGTAGCTTGCCGAAGTGGCTTGCGTGTTTTCGGA